>JBILMN010000023.1:0-29984 GCA_044375465.1 Oligoflexales bacterium
TGCGTTTTGGCGGCCGTCTTGGGATGGCCCGGGTCACGGTCACATACACCATCCCGGCCATCTTTGAGGGTGAAGAGAGCGTCACCGAATCCGCAAGCTCATCGTCACTTTACGGAGAGCTTCGTGGCGCCTATGAAATGAGGGTTGGCAGCCTCATCGTCGGCGGAGAAGTGCAAATTCCCGTATTTTATGCGGACAAAACCTCAGGCACCGACGGAATCGCCATCTACGGAAGTTTAGGGACGTCGTTTTGAGAGTTTGGCTGATGCACAAGAATCGCGCAAGAATCGCGCAAGACAGGATTTACGCACACAAGAGGAGTTGCGAATATGAACCCAATCTCTATAGAGCATGCGGCCACCATCTGTTTTGCGGGAGCAGTGGTTCATACATTTTTAACAAAGTTTTTTGCCCAGCTTGCAGACCGCTACCCTCAGGGATCTTTGGCAGAAAATCTGCTGCATTACATGGCCGAGGTGGAGGTGGTCTTTGGGCTTTGGGCCGCTGGGTTTCTTGGATATCTCAGTTATGCTAAGGATGTGCCAACGGCAGTTCGCTATTTGGAGTCTGTGAATTTTACAGAGGCTGCATTTGTTTTTGTGATTATGGCGATGGCGTCCACCAAGCCGGTGATGGCTGCTTGCGAAGGGCTAGTCGCTGGTTTCGCGTCTTTGATGCCGAGGGCTGCCCAGGCTGGCGTCTATTTTCTGACGGCAATGATTGTCACGCCACTACTTGGTTCTTTTGTCACGGAGCCTGCTGCCATGGTTGTGGCATCGCTATTGCTGCAGCCTTTGATTTTTGAGCGCGGCAGGTCTGCAACGCTTCGCTACAGTGTGCTAGCCGTCTTATTGGTGAATGTCAGCATCGGTGGCACACTGACTCATTTTGCTGCGCCGCCTGTGATTATGGTCAGCAAAGCGTGGGGCTGGGATTTTCAATTTATGCTAGCAAATTTTGGCTGGAAGTGTGCCCTCGTCGTTGCCATCAATGCCGTTTTGGTCTACCTGTTGAACTTTCGTGAGATCGGACGCTGCAGCATTCCTACGTTTTCAAAAAAATCTCGGGTGCCGTTTTGGATGACCCTCAGTCATGTGATTTTTATGGCAGCTGTGGTCAGCTACCACAGCAGCATGGCGTTTTTTGTCCCATTGTTTCTGTTATTTCTTGGCTGGACTGACGTTACGCGTGAATACCAGTCGCCGCTTAAGCTTCGAGAATCACTCCTGGTAGCGTTTTTTCTCGGTGGCCTGGTGACGCTAGGACAACTTCAGCGTTGGTGGATTGAGCCATTGGTCTCGTCGCTTGCGCCCGTACAATTGTTTTTGGGTGCGACTGCGCTGACCGCCATAACCGACAACGCCGCGCTCACGTACTTGGGAACCTTGGTGCCAGGGCTTAGTGACGTCTCAAAGTATGTTCTTGTTGCCGGTGCCGTGGCTGGGGGCGGCCTCACGGTGATCGCCAATGCGCCAAATCCAATCGCTATTGGATTATTGAAGTCTGGCTTTTCTGGTCAGGCCGTTAATCCTTTCAGTCTATTGCTTGCGGCCATCATCCCAACCATTCTCGCCTGTGCTGGGCTATGGTATCTATGACATTTTTTCGCAGAAAGAAGTGGATCATCCGTGCCATGATTGGCTGCTTTGCCCTCGCCGTGTGGATCGCGCCAGGACTTTTATGTCGACCCTTGGGCTGGATTCTTTATCGCCACGATCACCCTGAAAAGAACGCTGATGCGATCTTGCTACTGATGGGTGAACCAGCCGTCAGGCCTAGAGCGGCGGCCCTCGCTGTGGAGGCGGGTTATGCGAAACAGATCATTTTTGTCACTCCTCAGTCGAGCCAAATCGAGGATCAAGGGCTCATGCCCTCCGAGGAGCACATCACCATGCAAATCCTCTTGCAAAAAGGCTTATCACGTGGACAAATCTTTCAGATAGCCCAGTATGGTCGAGCGACATCCACTGCTGATGAGGCCATCGCCCTGTCTCAGTATCTTGATAAAAACCGTGGCAACATCAGGCGCATCGTCGTCGTGACGAGCTGGCCCCACTCATCGCGGGCGGGATGGATCCTTGAAAAAGCGCTGCAAGGACGACACATCACCATCCAGATGCAACCCATCGATCAAATCCCGTTTCATCGCGACAACTGGTGGCAGTCGGAACGAGGAATGCTTTTTGTGTTTGAGGAGTTCATGAAGTACGCCCGCTATTACGCCAAATACTGTGGTCGCAACCTTGCGCCTATGCCTGAGACCAGTCCACCCTGATACGGACTGTAAAGTTGAACCGTCGCACTATTTTTGGCTGAAATAAACTTCAAAAATCGCCATAGTTTACCCAATGGCCCGCATTGAACCTCAGGCCCAAAAACATAAAAGGAAACCTCCATCGCCATGGATCTCAGACTCAAAGGAAAACGTGCGATCGTTTGTGCCGCAAGCAAAGGTCTTGGTCTTGCCATTGCTAAAGAACTGTACCTGGAAGGTGCCACATTGTTGATTTGCGCAAGGGGCGCATCTGAACTCAAAAACGCCGCAGATGAGATCGCACGATATGCTCGGCGCTCCGAGCCACCAAAAATATCCATTGTTGACTTATCCATTCCATCCGAGGCCGAACGTTTTGCCTCGGAGGCTGCCTCCACGCTTGGGGGGGTCGATATCCTGGTGAATAACATTGGCGGACCACCGCCATCATCGGCAGAGGCTACGAGCCTTGACGCGTGGCGCAAAGGTTTTGATCAGATTTTTTTGAGCGCTGTTCGCCTCACGCAAGCAGTGATCCCTACTATGAAGTCCCAAAATTTTGGACGTATCATCACCATAACGTCTCTATCAGTGGCAGAACCCATCGATCATCTCGTGGTCTCAACAGCCATGCGCACGGCAGTGACGACCTTTATGAAGACACTCAGTAAAGAAACCGCATCTCATGGCATCACGGTGAACACGGTCCAGCCCGGCGTGATCCACACAGACCGCATTGTGAGCCTTCGACTCGCGAAAGCTGAGCGCGAGGGAACAAGCCTCGAAACGGAAATCGCAAAAACGGCAAAAGCCATACCCATAGGCCGGCTTGGTGAGCCCAAAGAGCTTGCCGATCTTGTCACTTTTTTAGCCAGCCCCCTTGCGAGCTATATCACCGGGGCCAATATTCCCGTCGATGGAGGCATGAAGGCGTCTTGGAATTAAACCTAAAATGACACCGTTTCACTGGCTGACCATCACCCCTGCACCGGTGCCATATATGGCACCGTAAGCCAATGTTTTTAGTTTGAGACCAGAATTGGCCAAACCAGCTCCCTCCAAAAACGCAAGGGCCTTAAGCCCCATGTCAACCTTACTGGCAGCGCAATAGTCGGCACGATATTTTTCCAACGCTGACCAATCTCCCGAGCCCATGAAAGCAAGGATTTTTTGATTCCACTGGTCGTCTATAGGATCACGAATGTGATCTTCGCTATAATCAATTTCGGTTGTAAAATAGCGGCCCGAAAGGCCTGACACCGCAACTATAGCGGTCGTGCCGTCGAGGGCTTCCGTCACCGAGCGCGCCAGGCGGCCAATTTTCTGTGTTTCCGCATAATCTGAGTAAACACAAGAGCTATACATCCCCACCGGAATTTTTCCGGGATTTATCAGTTTGTCCGCAACGATTGTGCCAGTATCCACAGGAAATCCCTCGTAGTCGACACCACGAGTTTGCAGGCCAGCGTCTCGAGATGCCTTGATAAGACCGGAAGCCAGGTCTTGGTCCACAGAAAAATCAAATTTCAGCGAAGCCATATCATACCAATTTTCATCGACATGACGCCCCGCAAGACGCGCACGTGTCTGAACAGATTGACCCAAAACTGAGAGCCACTGGGTCGAGTAGTAGAGAATCCGCTGCACTCGTTTTTTCTGAAACTCTTCGGCAAGACCACCCATGGCGGTCGCGAGATTTTTGTAATGAGATGACCATTCAGGCCTTAAGACATGCGGGAGCCCCGGCACCCAGGCAAAAATAACTTTTGTGCTCACCTTGTACCTCCTGAGCTCATATCCCACTCCATCACAGCGTTACCTGTGCCGATCACCGAGCCATAACCATGAAATTTCGCTGGAATCCGCGGCATGCCCATGGCTGCAAGCATCCACGTCATACTACCAGCCTTAACCTCCGCAAACGCTTCCCGCATGAATGCCGGAAGCGCTTTGAAGTATCCATCAAGATCACCTCGCTTTAACAGGTCGATGATCTTCATATCCCACTCATATTGCGCCTGGGAGAATACGTGCTCTTTGGACATGTCCTCTGGCAGCTCAGAATTTGGTTCCATGGCAAAATGAAGGTGTGACAGCGTGTTGCTGGCAGCAAGCACCGCTCGTCGTCCCGTTTTTTCGATGGCACGTCTTGTGGCCTCGCCAAGTTTTATAAACTCATCTTGAGCCACGTCATCATCGTAAAAATAAGGGCTATTGTTTGCTGATATCCCGAGCACCGGGATATCCCAATCAGGATTCATCATATGCAGCGTGACAATCGTCCCGTAGTCCACACGAAACTCCGGGTTTTCCATGGCCCGCATCGTTAGTCCAGATTTGCGGCCCTCGTCAGCAACAGCGCGCGCCAAATCACAGTCCACATCCATTTTGAAATGGTAGCGAAACAAATGGGGGAAAATCGGATCCACTGAAAGTCCACTCAACTTTGGAACACACAGGACGTGGTGCCCCACGACAGTCTGCCAATGAGGCGAATGAACAATAATGACGTCGGGTTTGTGCTTTTTCATGCTCTGCCTGCAAGCATCATAGGCGAAGCGAAGCCCCTCCCAGCCACCTCTTGATTTTGGTTCGTTTTGGGGAGGATTCTCACCGTAAACAAGATGCGGTGGGTGGGGCGCCAACCAGCCGCTGATAATTGAGCCTTTGGAAGATAAGGGCATATAAACTCCGTCCTACGCAATCATGTGCGAATGCCGGAATTATAAGCAGATCAGGTTTTTAAAGTAAATCTAAAATCTGTCTGTATCTTACGTCACATCAATATATCACCTCAGTATATCACATCATAACATCGCGTTATGGACAGGTATACGATGCGCAGATGGTCGGCTTTGTCACTTTAGCGGGATCAACACCCGTACTGACACCGCAGTAGCTGCTGCATAATGAGGACTGATTCGACGCGCAACTGCCGGTGCTTACGGTTGGGCACTGGGCATTGATTTTAGCTGCAAGGTCCTTTGCATATTTCTCGTTCATTTGCCCTTGCAAGGCCTTTGATTGATTGACGGAGGAAGAGGCTCCACCGAGCGTTCCTGCAACTTTTTGCAGGGCCGTCAGCTGCGTGTCCAGCGCCTGGGTGACTGACGATGGCACCCCGGCGGCAGTAAACGAACGAGTCACCACCAGCATTCCATTCAAAGCCAGGGAGATCTGAGAGTCCGGGTTTGATGTGGCAAAAACATCATTGACGAAATTGCTGTAAGATGACACTGCGCTTGCAAACTGGCCAAGTGAGAGTGACGTTTTGCCAAATTGCTGATTCACACTATTAATGCCGGTCGGTGATGTGGCCGCAGATGAGGCCGCCGTTGCGCCATCGATCAAGACCCCGCGCTGCATCACCAGCGTTTCGACAAGGCTGATGAGGGCAAAGGCGATGTGGGCCTTATCACTATTGTAAGAAGAGCCTGTCTTGTCAGGACACGCGGTTTTGTCTGTGTGCCGAGCGTCCGTAGACTTACTGATGACCAGTGTTCGATCAATAAAAGGGCAAAGACGCTTGACTCCTTTGTTCAATGCAGACAACACGGAAACATTGGATCTCACGGTGTCTGTGATAGTATTGGGGACGTAGATACTGCTGATATTCAGTGCTGACAAACCTGAATATCGACTTGATGAGGCCGTCGTAACTGTGGCGCCTAAGGCATTGATGTCCGATTCACTGAGATTGAGTAGCTTACATGACAATTCACTGAGAATATTGGTGGACGCATTGGCACCTGTGGATGTGGACGATGCACAACTTGTCGACGTGTCTGACGACCCGGAATTTGATGTTGAACTCAGAGCCGAAAGCTTGCTGATCAGCTGAAAGATATCGATACCGGCCTGACTTAGATAAATACTCCCCAAAAGAACACCGGCATCACCATTATTTTGTGAACGATTATAGGCTTGGTTTGCCAGAGATTCAGCCTCCCCATAATCACCCAAATCATAAGCAAGCTGTGCACGCTGCAGCAAGCTTGAGTAGGAGTCATCTTTAGTGCCAAATATTTTATTGATATTGGCTGTCCCACAGCCAAATGAAAATCCCAGGACCCAAACGATTGCGATCAGTTTAAAACCGGCTTGCCTCAACATATTCTTCTCCTTAACTGCGACTTTTCAGTTCAATTCGGCGTGCATCAATCGATATCAATCGATATCAATCTGCATAGTAAATGATTTTTTCGCCCTCTTCCGTGACATGATACTTTTCTCTCAATACTTTGCGCGCATAAGACTTACTTTCGCGAATCCTGGTGATCTCGTCATTAAGCTTCTGATTTTCAGCTTGGATTCCCGAAACTGTTTCTTCCAAAATAGCTTTGGACTTCATCAGTGAAAAATAACTGGACACTGACGTCTGACCACGAAAAACACCCACAACAATCACTAATGTCGCAAAAATGTAGAGCGTACCAACGCCATGCTCCAAGAGCAGAGCCGCAAGTCCAATTTGTTTGGGCTGCCGACGGATGGCCACTGATTACCTCGCGACACTAAGTCAAGGCATGATTTATCGAGAACTGTTTGGATGCCTTTATTGTAGCATCGAAGCACGATAACTGCTTGTACCCACCGTGATCAAATTCACCGCGGCACGAGGCTGGAATATTCGTTTAAACTGAAAATTCAAATGTTTTCTTGGTTGAATCAACGTATTAGTCGGTACTAGTCGGTATTAGTCGTGATCAGTGCGGGACAAGTGATGGGCCTCGACGCGGCGAAGGCCAATATCTCTAAATCTCACCAGGACTTTGGGACGTCCAAAATTTGTCTCAATCTGCTCAACAGTTCCTGGACCATACGTGGGGTGCCTCACCACATTGCCAGGGGTCAGCAGACTTTCACCAAATGCATCACTGCCACTGGAATCATTATCGTATTCGTAATACTGCCCATCGGACTGTGTGTTTGATTTTACTTGATGGCCCACGGCCGAGGGCGCAGCACCCCCAGGCGGGGTTAAAACGTTCACGAAGTGTGCCGGTATCTCTCCCAAAAATCTTGAAACATCGTGACATTGCACTTGCCCCCACGTGCGCCGCATATAGGCGGCCGTGAGTGATAGTTTCTTTTTGGCCCTGGTCATACCAACGTAGAGGAGACGCCGCTCCTCTTCCAAAGACATTTTATCATCACAACTATTGAAATGCGGCAAAAGTCCGTCTTCAAGACCCACCAGGTAGACACGGTCAAATTCAAGTCCCTTTGCCATGTGAAGCGTCATCATCGTCACGCCGTCCACATCGCCTTCAGAATCACTAGCCAACATGATATCCTGCAGCCAGTCACCGAGGGTCAAACCGGGATTATTTTCCACAAATTCTACGATTGCCGACACCAGTTCCATGACGTTATCCTGCTTGTCCTCATACTGATCCGGAAATTTTTTTGCCAAATAAGGAAAATACTGGATCGCCTCGATCAAGCCATCGAGGAAATCAGGCAAAGGCGTCGATGTCAGACGCTCACGCCACGAATCCATCAAATTCAAAAAGTTTTCCAGTTTTCCTGACAAACGCGGCAGCCCCTCGCGAGCCAATTCTCTGGCTGCTTCAAAGGCCGTGATGGATTTTTCTCTGGATCTCGTCGTGATCGCCGTTTCCGCGGCATCGCCAAGCCCGCGCGACGGCGTATTCAATGCGCGAAGAAAACTTACATCATCACGAGGGTTCACGAGAATCTTGACGTAAGAAAGGATGTCTTTGACCTCGGCGCGATCATAAAATCGGACGGTACCGTAAATACGGTAGGGGATTTTTTCTTTTCTGAGGGCGTCTTCCAAAACCCTGCTCTGGCTGTTTGTCCGGTAAAAAATTGCCACCGATTCATAGGGATACTGGGACACCTCACGCTTGACCGTGTCAGCGACCCACCAAGCCTCAAACTCAGCATCCGTTTCATAACGAAAATCAATGAGATCGCCCTTGGGGTTATCTGTTCTGAGGGTTTTGTCAGCCCTTTTTTTGTTGTTTGACACCACGGCAGCCGCGGCATCGACAATCGTCGACGTACAACGGTAATTTTGCTCGAGCTTGCAGACCCGAACAGCTGGATAGGCCTTGTCAAAATCAATGATGTTGGCGGGAACCGCTCCACGCCAACTGTAAATCGATTGATCATCGTCGCCTACGACAAATAGATTGTGGTTCTTGCCAGCAAGAATTTTGAGAAGCTCAATTTGGGGCTGATTGGTGTCTTGATACTCATCCACCAGAACATATCGATAGCGGTCTTGCATCAGCCGTCTCACGCGTTCGTTGGAGCGAAGCAAAAGCAGCATATTCATAATCAAGTCGCCAAAATCCATAGCATTTGCCAAAGCCAGGGCCTCTTGGTAGGCGGCATACACTTCAACCCCACCAACGGGCATAAATCCTTTGAAAAGATGTTTTTGGGAGTCTCGATCCTGCGGAAAAAGCCCTATCGTCTTCGCCTCGTTGATCGCCTGCCTGAACTCCGCAGCACTCGTCTCTTTGTCAAATTGAATATTGCCCTGCTTCATGATTTTTTTGATGACCGAATTTTGATCGGCGTCATCGTAAATCGTAAAGTCTGACGTAAAACCTAACTCTGGAGCAAACTCCCTCAACCATCGAGCACACGCTGAGTGAAAGGTCGAAATCAGCGCTTTATCCGCCACCGGACAAAGATGCAAAACACGTTCACGCATCTCGGCTGCAGCCTTATTGGTGAATGTCAATGCGAGGATCTGCCAAGGAGATACGCCCTCTGACACCAGCCATGCGATTCTTGTCGTGATGATGCGCGTCTTACCGCTGCCCGCACCGGCAAACACGACGGCAGGGCCGTCGCGGTGTGTTGCCGCGTCCCTTTGATGGGGGTTGAGACGATCTAAAAGATTTGCGGGCATCCCAGTCATTCAACGGTCACCGACTTTGCCAGGTTTCTAGGTTGATCCACATCCGTACCGCGCTTTACGGCAACATAGTAAGACAAAAACTGCAGAGGAATCACTGACAAGATCGTTTGAAGAGATGCGTCCTTGACTTGAGGGCAGGGGATGTAGTCATGGCAAAGACTCTTAAATTTGTCGTCTTGCAGGTCACCAACACCGATCACGACCCCTTCTCGGGCCCTGACCTCCTCGACATTGGATATCATTTTTTCGTAGTGCTGATCCAATGGTGCTACCGCGACAACGGGCATATGCCGATCAATGAGTGCGATCGGACCATGTTTGAGCTCTCCTCCGGCGTAACCTTCAGCATGGATGTAGGAAATTTCTTTGAGCTTCAATGCGCCTTCCAAAGCCACCATGAAACTTGGACCACGTCCCATGAAAATAAAATTTTGTGACTCATAATACTTGTTAGCGACCTCTTCAATCAGTCCGGCTGCATTGACAGCGCGGTCAACGGCACTTGGCAACTGCCTGAGGGCATTGATGGCGGCACCGTAAGCTTGCTCGGTAATGCGAGATTTTTTTCGCCCCAAAGCCAGTCCAAAAAGATAATGACACAGCACCATGCTTGTGAAGGCTTTGGTTGAGGCAACGCCGACTTCTGGCCCAGCTTCCATGTAAAGGGTCGCTGTGGCCGCTCGAGGAATACTTGAAAATCTCACGTTACAGATTGCAAAAGTTTGACAACCCTGGGCAGCAGCGTGCTTGATACAGGCCAGCGTATCGGCTGTTTCGCCTGACTGGGTGACGGCAACCACTAACGTGTCCTTGTCGAGGTAGGGCTCGCGGTAGCGAAACTCACTGGCAAGCTCCACGGAAACAGGAACTCCAACAAATTGTTCAACTGAGTATTTGGAGATCATGGCCGAGTAGTGAGCGGTCCCGCAGGCAACGTAGACAATACTCTTGATCCTCGCAAGATCCAGATCGTCAACCCCCATCTCTTTAGTGTCAATATGGCCGCCGGCAAGATCCACCAATCGTGCGATCGTATTGGCCACCACTGCCGGCTGCTCATGGATTTCTTTAAGCATGTAGTGCCGATAACCCTGTTTTTCGGCACTTGCCGCCGTCCAATTAAGAATGGACGTAGATCTCTTGATGGCTTTGCCGGAAAAATCCCACAACTCCACAGAGTCCTTTGTCAGTCGCCCCAACTCACCATCATTTAAAAAGATCACAGACTTTGTCAGTGGTAAGAGCGCCAGAGCATCACTTGCGAAATAATTTTCACCCTCCCCCGTACCGATAACCACGGGGGAACCCTGTTTGACGAGATAAAGAGCCTCCGGCTCCCCGGCCCACATCACCCCAAGGCCGTAGGCACCATGAAGCCTCGCAATCACTTTGATCAGGGCATCTTTAAGCTTTGGGGTCGTTTTCAACTCACGACTGAGAAGATGTAAAACCACCTCGGAATCCGTCTCTGACTTAAAACTATACCCCTCTTTAAGTAATTCCTCTTTGAGCTCGCGGTAATTTTCGATGATGCCATTATGAATCAGCGCAAGGTCTCCTGTGACGTGAGGATGCGCGTTCTGGGTGGTTGGAGCCCCGTGGGTCGCCCACCGCGTATGTCCCATACCAACATGGCTTGCATCAGGCAGAGCACCGAGGTGACCCTCTAGCCGCATGAGCTTGCCATCACTCTTTGCAGTGTAAATTTTGCCACCGCTTAATGTCGCGATCCCGGCACTATCATAACCCCGATACTCAAGGCGTTGCAGACCTTCAAAAATTGTTCTGACACAGGGCCTGCTTCCCACAAATCCAACAACACCACACATATGAAGACGATCCTTTCAGCAAAGAAAATCAGCCAGGAAAATTAGCCAAGAAAAATCCTAAAGGTCCGTGTCCGCATAATGAGACTGCGCCAACACGTGAGTGCCTGCAGAAACTTTTGTCCTCGTCAAAACAGCGTGAGCATCAATGTCACAACCCGCGCCGATGACGGCATCCATCAAGACCGCACCGGCGCCGATCATACAATTTCGGGAGATCCGCGTCTTGCCCTTTAAACATGCACCAGGAAAAATTCTCGTGTCGGCCTCAATGACCACATCCGCCTCGATATAGACGGTATCCGGCAAATGAATCGTCACTCCATGACTCATAAATTCCTGCGCCCGACGGCGCAGCATGGACCGCTCCAGCGCATCGAGCTGAGACCTGTCATTGACTCCCGCAAATTCATCGGCTGCAGACGTCTCAAAAACAAACGCCGACTCCCCTCTGGACGCGGCAATCGCAAAGATATCTGTAAGATAGTATTCATTTTGAGCGTTGTTAGGCGTGATTTGTCCAAGGAGATCAAACAACCATTCAATCCTCGCAAAGATCACTCCCGTATTGCAAACCGTGATGGCTTTGATCGCGGCATCAGCATCACGCTCTTCGACAATTTTCAGTAGCCCGCCATCAGCCGACCGCACAAGCCGACCGTAGCCCTTGGGCTCTGTCACCCTCATCCCAAGCACTGCCAGACGTTTTTTGGAATTTAGAGTCGCCTGAATAAAGTCTCGAATCGTCTGTGGGTTCATCGCCGGGGTGTCGCCAGCACAGATTAACACCCATTCCGCGTTTGACACTGCTCCGGCCCTGAGCGCCGTTTCAGCCCAGGGGGGCACCTTTGCACCAGAAAACGCGGCAGCTGCCGAAGCGACGGCATCACCTGTTCCTCGCTGATGATTTTGCACGGCAACACGCAGATTGTCATGGGTCGACATGAACGCCTCAAATGGCTTTATCTCCGGAGACAACACCACCGTAACATCAGTGGCCCCAGCTTTCTGGGCCGTCCCAATCACCCAGTCAAGCATGGGTCGACCAAGGACCGGATGCAGCACTTTGGGCCTTGCGCTTTTCATTCGGGTGCCTTTACCGGCTGCCAAGATCAGTGCCGCAATGACATGATCACCCTGACTGTGATCTCTCGGAACAGGCTGCCCTTGAGGAATGTGAGTCTTTGAATTTACAGTCATATTTAATCCTTACCGACCAGGCAACGTTGAGACATCAAGCTTCCTCGGCGTCACTGGACCTGGTGTGGTTACCGATTTTACTTGCAAATTAACCAGTTTAGTCCTTTTACTAGGGATGGCCACCGATTATTTTCTTGCGGGCCAATCGCGATCAATGACGCCCTTATGGGCATGGATGGTACCTGTGGGACTATTTGATTTTATTAAGAATCTTGGCGGAAACCCCGAGACAAAAATTCACAAGGCTTGCGAGATGGCCAAGAACCCCAAAGCCATCCGCGAGGACCGCTGGGCGGCCCTCGAGTTCCTGGCCGACGACGTTGCCGACGCGGAGAAGTCGGTCAAAGGGCTACTACCGCGCTTTGAATTCAGCCTTGAGCACGGAATCAATGACACCCGCGAGAAAGAAAAAGCCATGGCCGGCATCGTTCGTCACGGCGAACCGGCGTTACCGTTTGTGCTCGAGCATCTGAAGGGCACCACTCGCATTGCTTGGCCCATTAAGATTTTGAAGGCCCTTGGCAAAAGCGATGATCATGTGATCGAGTGCCTACTGGGAACTTTGGAGTATGCAGATGTGTCCTTTGATCAAGCAAGGACTGATAAAAACTACGATATTCTTTGTCATCTGGCTGACTACAAAAAACATGGACTGCGGGAAAAAATCAGCCATTTCCTCAACGACCCAGATGAGCGTGTGCGCTACGCCACTGCTGAGGTTCTGATGGAGCAGGATTTGGGTGAGGTCTCAGACACACTAGAAAAACTTATGCGGGACGAAAACCCAGATAACTCTAGGATCAGACAAACCGTCGTGCGGAAATATCTGGAACAAAACTGGCCCATCAAAAACCCCGGCGCCTTTGCCAACCGTCAGGTGATTGGACCCGTGTTTATCAACGATCAAGATAAGCTGTTTGTTAGCCAAGCCCACTTGGGCCCTTCTGGGTATTGATCATTCATGCATGATTTTCAGGAAATCGACCCAAAAAGTCTTTGCCAGGTTGAGATTCATGCCACCAGGCTTGATGTCAGCCGTAAATTTTACGAAGAAGTGTTTGGGTGGAAGGCGGTGCCCGCCGAGATCCACAACTATTTGGTATTGGATGTCCCCGATGATTGCCCTTTTGGTGTGAGTATCGTCCCATCCATGGGCGCTCGGCAGTCCAGTGGCCAAATCATTTTGTATTTTCGCGTCACTGATGCTGCAAAAATTGCTGAAAAAGCCGAGCGATTTGGTGGCAGTAAAAAATTCGGCCCCACGAAACTTCCTGCCTACGGCAGCATTTGGCAGATTACCGACCCAGACGGCCACCGGTTTGGCCTTTTTGAGAAGCAGGAAGCAGGCATCCGCCGCACGACAAATTGATAGCCCGGCAAATAAAATAGCCCTAACTTACCTTCAGTCGAAGCCGTAAATTCTTTTACGAACAAGTGTTCGGGTGGAAGACTGCGTCCGCTAAGATCCACAACTAATTCATGCAGCCAAAATCGCTGAAAAATCCGAGCGATTGGGTGATAATTTGTCAAAGTAGGGTTCTTAATTTGCTTGGCAACGCCCGCAGGTCTTCGTCATTGAAAGTGAGGCCAAGATACTTCGTGGCTATTTCTGCAACAAATTTGGCTTGATCCCGATCGCGACTTGTCTTGAGTGGGTCGCGATCCGTTCGCATAGAAATCCAAATCTTATGCAGCGCAAATGATCTAGGATCAAAGGTTGGAACAAAGACGCTAAATCCGTCCTCCGCAATACAATAGGCACTCATTCTAGGAGAATTCAAAAGCCAGTGGAGACCAAATATGGGAGCTCCATTCAAGTCATCCGTAAAATCAGTCACGCGTTGACGGTTTTCTTTGAAAAATTGAAGATCTTCCGGTCGAAGTAAGTCCACGCTGAAACCATTTTTATTCATGGCTTTAAAATCTCGTGCACTCCGCTTCTTGAACGTTGAATCAACGTCTTCAAGCAATCCTAAAATCCCTCGAGGAAGACCTGATAATTGAAAAAGTTTCAATTGATGACGAGGATCCCAAAGTAGATCCGCGTCGTTAGTTGCCACAAGTTCCGATTGAAATTGGACTCCTGCTTTGGCTTCATACACCCACAGGGCATTGGTCCCTGCAACGAGCAGATCTTTACCAAGCAAGCCCTTATCATACAATTTGCGAAGAATTTTGGCTGTGATCGTCGGAATTCTACCAAGGCCCAGAGCCCGATTTACGGGAGCCATTTCGGCGAGGCGTTGACTCAGCGCAACATGTCGCTCTTTCAATTCAACTCGTCGAGTCATGAACTTTTGGTAGATGTCGGATGTCCTACTTGATCTAACACCGAGGGACTTCTCTGTGCGTCCACGTTTTATGTGAAGATAGTCTTTGGCTCCGCGAGTTAACCATCGCATGCTGCCATTGCACTTTGTCTGCAGCTCAATTTCACAAGATCGATAGGCCTCATCGACTTGCATAAAATCAAGCCACTGCCGCCGCTGCTCATTGGATAACTCTCGATATTTCATGATCTTCCCACTTGTATGCCCATAGATTCATGATACAGTGGGAACCCTTGCGATTTCAATAGTTTATGCTAAATAATTGTAATTACTACGATTCCCACTTTCTCGCGGATATTTAATTACAAAGTGGGAAAGCCAGTGATATTAGATGTTTAAATTAAACAAACTCCAGCGGTCTTGGGGTTCGGAAGCACGAAGACCCTTTGTTCATCACAGCCGGCAACCAAAAACACCGGCGTGACGTCTCTCTGCACTTGGTTCCCTGTAGCACTTTTGGATTTACCACTTCAAATATGCGAGGAATTATTTAACTCCAACTTAAATTAAGGGTCGAATATTTGAAGTACGTAACACGATTTTTTAAGCCACCCGCACTTACTTATTTTCTCTTTGGGCCACGAGGCGCGGGTAAATCATTGTTTATAAAGAAGAAATATCCAAACGCGCAGGTGATCGATTTTTTAAAAGCCGACACATTACATGATTTTCGAACAACTCCGGATTTACTATCTCAGATGATTAGAGCTCGCTGAGTTGGGCGACAAGTTTCAATTGCTTGACGCCCTTCAGCATGGCCTAGTTCCGGTAGTCTTGGCAAATTCGCAGAAGAAAACACGCCTAAAATCCTACATCTCGCTTTATCTTCAAATGGAAGTCGAGTCCGAACGTTTGGTTCGGGACATTCAACTTTTCTCAAACTTCCTTAAAGTTGCGACGTTTTCTCACGGGGGGTTGATCAACTACAGTAATATCGGGCGAGACTGCGGAACGAGTCCTAATACGGTGATGTCTTATTTTGATCTTCTCGAAGATTTGCTGCTGGGATTTCGTCTGACGGTTTTTTTGAAAAGGGCAAGGCGGGAGTTAGTTCACGCACAAAAATTTTATTTCTTTGACGCTGGTGTGTTTACAGCCTTGAGGCCAAAGGGACCTCTCGATGCGCCTTCGGAGATCTTTGGTCAAGCTTTAGAGGGACTTGTTATTCAACACTTGCGCGCGTGGATTCAGTATCGCATGAATGGCGAAGAAGTTTTCTTTTGGCGTAGTCGAGGGGGCGTTGAGGTCGACTTTGTGGTTTATGGCGAAGAGGTCTTTACCGCGATTGAAGTTAAGCGAAGCAACACCATACGATCAGACGATTTATCGTCTCTAAAGGAATTCGCCAAGGACTACGCCGAATCAACGCGCGTCTTACTGTATGGCGGAACTACAAAATTGTTCCGCGACGGTATTTGGTGTCTACCGGTCGACGCCTTTTTGAGAGCTCTGCACCCAGCGAGAAATCTAGCAGAAATCATCGAGGGAGTTTAGTTACCGCAAACATAGGACATCCAGGCTTAACAATAGCAAGTACGTTCGAGAAGCCGTAATCTGGAGTCAAACTTCGTATCCGCGAGGAAACCACCACTGAAAAGGTGAGTTTTAGCAAGTAAAGATCGGCTCGCCCAATGGAGATAACTATCATCCAAGACACGACGAGCATTGATAAAGTCTCGTCTCCCAAAGCCCCGCATATCGAACGTTCTGCTGTTGACAATTCTGTCCATTAGGCTAGTTTCCCGCCACGTAGGCACGATGCGGGAGGCCAGCCATGGGTCAATATTATGAAACGTTTTATCCACCGTTTTTTATGGATCGCCGATACGCCTACGACGCCATTGCCGTGAATAGCAAAGGCTATGACCGTGACGACACGGACATCATGAACGATTTTAAGCGCCGATTGCTCGAGCTTCAGCCGCTAGATACCAGTTTGGTGCAAGTTTCGTCAGAAGACGAGGTCATCACCTTGAAAGGCGAGGTGAACTCCGAGGCTGTCGCACAATTTCTCGGCCGCGTTGCTGAAAATATTTTGGGTGTCCGGTCCGTCTCCAACCGCTTGGCCGTCGCCCGGGCAGGCGCCAGCGCGGCATTGAACCAGCCTATTTTGGATCAGTCTCCGTCTGATGACGTATCACCTCGGACAAACCCTGTGGACATAGGCACGTTAACGCCTTGATGACGGCGCTCACATCAAGCGCCTTGGAATCGCCGCATTTAATCTGGTCACTAGCTCATAATGAATGGTCTCTGCCCATGCAGCCACATCTGTAGCGGTGATCGTTTCTTTGCCATCGACACCAATCAAGGTCACAGCATCACCAACCGTTGTCTTGACCTTGATATCCGTGATGTCGACCATCATCATGTTCATGCATATGCGGCCAACGATGGGGCAACGCTCGCCATGAATCAAGACATACGCAGGGCTTCCTGAGGCCTGCCTCGGATAGCCCTCAAAATAGCCCACAGGAATTACGGCCACACTCATGTCATGACGCGCCCTGAAGGTACAACCGTAGCCAATATACTGACCTTGGGACACGGCGTTAATACTTGTGATGGTCGATTTCCACGCGAGCGCCGGCTGCAGGTCCAGCACCTGACCGTGGAGTTGCTTGTAGGATATCTTTGTCGCCTGGCTTGGCCAAAATCCATAAAGAGAGATCCCGACGCGCCCAAGATCAAAACGGCTTTCATCCAAGATCAGCGTTGATGCCGACGAAGCCGCATGAAACAGCAACGAAAAATCGCGACTAACAAAGGCTTTTTTTGCTGCTTCAAAGCGCTCAAGCTGAAGTTTCGCGTACTCATGCTCGGTCACGTCTTCGACGTTGGCAAAATGCATGCACACACCCTTTACGGCGTTTTTATGAGGGGCAAGTTTGTCGGCGACCATATCAGCGACTTCCGGGCGAAAACCTTGACGGCTCATGCCGGTGTCAAATTCAAGATGAAGCTGCGGCTTTTGGGGTGATGCCAACCATGCATCAAGACCCTCCATGTGCCCCAAAAACATTTCAATTTTAGCGGTCGCCGCATCGGCCATCTCTTTTGGAGCAAATGGGCCCACCACCATAATGCGGCCCTGAAACCCGAGGTCTCGAAGCAATCGGCCCTCTTCCACATAATTAACGGCAAGCCATGGAGGATTTTCTGATTTGATGGCTTGGTAAGTTTCGGCGAGACCATGACCGTAGGCATTACTTTTGACGACAGGCACAAGCCTGTGATGCCCGATCATCGCAGCAAAGAGGCGGTAATTATGCCGGATGTTTTCGGCATTGATTTCAATCCATGTCAGCATGAGGTGTGGCCGCTTTTTTTGGTTAGAGTTCACTCATGCTGTCATTATATCAATTGGCCAGCGTTCCGAAAACTTTCAGACTAAAAATCCGCGGGGCAGGTCCAGACTCCGGCACAACCAATGGCGCCTCAGCGCGGATCTTGGACATTTTCTGAGAAACATGACAAATGGGGCTGGCGTTTTTTGCCAACAACGCGGCAGCCAGATTGCCATAAACATCAATGCCGAGTACCAGACCGGATGCCTCCGAGCAAGACGCTGACGACGTTGCATAAAGTTTGTCACCCTGCCCGCGGCGCGACAGCTTCAATTCAGTAATCGGTAGGTACATCGTGTCCCGCGATAACGCTTCAGTCACCTCGGCGGCCTGATCCTTTGTCATGGCGCTCAATGCTCCACCGGTGGACGATGGCAGGACAAGACCAGGCAAGTGGTAGTGATGAAGCTGTTTGTGATGCTGTCTCTGGCCTCGGCTGCGGCACGACGCATTGGGTGCAATCATGGAGACCACTCCCACTTCACGTCCAGACGGCCCCGCGAACAGAAGGCCCAAAGGCTTTTCCATACAATGTTTGCGCCATGCAACAGTCATGACGCCAGATGGAGTTACCGTAACTTTTTCAGGGGCTACGACACGGGTGAGATAAAGGTCAGACAGGCGGCCGGGTTTTGCCGGTAGATAAAATCTCTGTCCGCTGAAATCCACTGACTTGATCGATGCGCGCCGGACACCGCCCTCGCAAGAGTTTGCTTTGCCAGCGCCAGAATCATGAAGCTGAGCGGTCTGCACTGAGATTTGCTGGTTGAAGCGGCCATCGAGTGCACTCAAAACGATTCCCACCATCGGTCGGCAGGTGTCTTGCCATGAAACGCCAAGCCCCGTCCTGGAAACAACGACATCGGAGACGGACCCCAGAAGAACGCGCTTGTCGTCACCGGTCACAAGGCTCCGGAGACGAAGGGGGGATTTTAATGCAATCTTTGTGGTGATGGCCGCCGGCAAGGACGAGCAAATCTTATCGGTGCGATCCACAATGATGCCGAGGGCTAGTGACTCCCGGGACTCCTTAAGAACAAGTCCACGCAATGTTTCACCGCAGGCAAGTTGATAGGAAATGGTCCCTTCGGCCAATGAAGCAGACATCACACGCACAGCTTTTATGAATGGAATCTTTGAGGCCTCGGCTCCCTGGGCTTGGGCTCCGGATGTCATCAGTAGATACGACGTCAGGAACATCATGGCTGAAAGCCTTCGAGCCGGTTCCATCAGCGGACGAATATTTGGTCGCATACCCTCTCCAGGCAACACATCGCATCAGATTCGATGGTCATATTTTTTTGTTTTTTCAATGATGCGGGCGGACTTCTATTAAAATTTATATAATTTGTCAATTAATTTATATGATTCTAACGACGGCCTGGGTCCGCTTTGGTGGATCCTTGGGGGATGCCGTCAAAGCCACGCCAAACAGAGGGTTGCATCCCTTGGGGCTCTCTGGTACATTCCTCCCCTCAACCGACGTGGTAATGATTAACATATTGATTTGACACGTCTTTTTAGCAACTGGAGTTTCTTAGACATGAAACGTACATTTCAGCCCCACAACAAGCGCCGCGTTCGCACCCATGGTTTCCGGGCGCGCATGAAAACCGCCTCTGGCCGCGCTGTTCTTGCACTGCGCCGCGCCAAGGGCCGCAAGAAAATCGCTGTCACCGCATACGAAAAGTGATTTGATCTTTGACGGGCAATCGTCGCGGATATCGATCACCACCTCAAGCTTGGAGTGAGCCTAATGGCTCTTTCCCGGTTTTCTATTGCACGAAAATGGGACGTTAAATCATGCCAGGTCTGCCGAAATCACAAAGACTTCTGACCAAGCGCGATTTTGAGTCGACGTTGAACCGCACGACGGATCGTACTGGGAACCCTGATGGTAGTAGTCTCAAGATCGTCTGCCGGGATTTTGTCTTGGTAGCCTCACAGTCGGACGATCGTCGGCCGGCGCGCCTTGGCCTTGTGGTTAGCGGCAAAGTCGGTAATGCAGTGATTCGCAACCGGGTGAAACGCGGAGTCCGCGAAGTGTTCCGCACAGAGCTTAGCGCTCTGCCGCAACTTGCTGGCCGCAATCTTGTGGTGATTGCAAGACCATCGCTTGTCGGAACTGATGGCAAGATCAAAGGTTCCGTTCAAGATTCACTGCGGCACTGTGCCGCTCGGTTGATTCGCTCGATTGGCGAACTGTCGTTGAATCCGTTAAGAAGTGAGCCTGTGCGTTGATACGTTTGTTTCTGAAATTTTTGGTTCGGCTATACCAGATTCTCCTTTCTCCTCTTCTTGCCGCTGTCGGTGTTAGCTGTCGTTTTTATCCAAGTTGCTCACGTTACGCTGTGAGTTGCTTGGACAAAGATCCCTGGCCTATGGCCATTGTGAGAACGTTTCGCCGCCTGATAAAATGCGGGCCCTGGCACCCCGGAGGAGTGGACCTACCATGAAAAATCAAGAGCGAGATCTATCTGCCAATAGGGGAACCTTTGTTGCAATTGCACTCTGTGTTGCGCTCTATCTAATCTGGAATCAGTACCTGCAGAGAAAATATCCAGGTTTTGCTGAGCGCCGCACCACAACAAGCGCCCCGGCCACAGAGCCCTCTTCGTCCGCAACGCCCCCCCAATCGGCACCCACGACAGACGGTTCCTTGCCAGCCAACGCCGCACCCCAAGCTCCAGCAGTGACAAAGATGGCATCCGCGGATTTGAACTTTGATTCCCGCGACATCGTATTTATATTTTCTCAAGATCTGGCGTCACCTATATCCGCCAAGCTCAAAAACTACCGCGATCACAACAGTGCCGATAGCGCCGTTGTTGAATTATTTCAAAGCCCGGGCACGGTGCAAGCATTCCCAGGGAATGCCCCCGCAAAGACCATGTCTTTGGCTTACTCGGGACAAAAGACCCCCGATGGTATCATGTTCACACGATCCGACGGCCCATGGAAGATCGATCAAATGTGGACTCTCCCCAAAGAAGGCTACGCCGGTCAGCTGACATTGGCATTTACGAACACATCAGGGGAACCTCGTCCCTTAACCGCGCAGGTTTTGGCTGAGATGGGTGCTCAGGTTGAAAACAGCAAATCATCGTTTTTTGCGCCGGGACAGCCTGGAGAAAAACCGCGGTTTTTGACCCAATTTGAAGGATCTGACGACTTCACCAATCTTGAAGACTTCTGCAAGGACCAAACAAAAGAGGTCGTCTCAAAGAACCGGAAACTCGACTTCTTTGGCTTTGACACCCACTATTTTACCTTTGCGATGATCCCGTCCCAGTCGGCGACGTACCGCACCGCGTTTTCAGGACGAGGCTCCGCTTCGTCACCTCTTTGCCAAATCATCACGACGGCAGCTGTGGATCTTGGCCAAATCGCCCCAGGGGGCATTGCCACCTTGAAGTATGATCTTTGGTTTGGACCAAAGGACGTAGAACTGATCGGAGCTTTCAACCCAAGGCTTAAAACAACCCTCGGTCTTGGCTGGCTTGACATGATCGCGCAACCGCTGCTTCTGGCGATCAAGGGGCTTTACAAATTTACTGGCAACTACGGGATCGCCATTATCGTTCTGACGTTTTTGCTCAAGATCCTATTTTTTCCTCTGACAAAACAGGCTGCCGAGAGTGCGGCCCGCATGAAGAAGCTAAACCCTGAGATGACGAAAATTAGGGAACGCTACAAAGCAGACCCACAAAAAATGCAGATGGAATTGATGAAGTTTATGGGGGCCCACAAGATCAATCCCATGAAGGGGTGTCTACCCATCCTGCCGACGATCCCGGTGTTTTTCGCCCTGTTTCGAGTGCTGTCTGCATCCATTGATCTCAGGCATGCGCCATTTTATGGTTGGATTACGGATCTTTCCGCCAAGGATCCCTTCCTGGTCACGCCGATACTCCTCACTGGCTGCATGTTCATCCAACAACGGCTCACACCGATGACTGGCATGGATAAAAACCAAGAGAGGATCATGATGTTCATGCCACTGATATTTGGTGTCATGATGATCACGCTGCCATCAGGGCTTGTGCTTTATATGCTGACCAACACGATTGTTTCAATTTTTCAGCAGCGTTACCTCAACAAGAAATTCGCGAATATCTAAACCGTTCGCACATTGATAACGAGTGGGCTCAAAGGACCCCAAACAAAGCAAACAGGAGCACAACATGAACGCACACAAAAACCAACAACCGATCCGCATCGAAGCAAAGTCCGTCGAGCAAGCCATTACGCTGGCCTGCGTGAAACTGAACGTGGCAAAAGAAGCCCTCGAATACAAGGTCATCAAAGAACCCAAGCAAGGTCTTGTGAGCTTTTTTATGGGCGCCAAAGCTGAAATTGAGGCTTGGCCGAAAGCCTCTGGCGGACACCGCAATCATCGTCACGATCGTAGCGATCGCAAGGGTGCTGAGCATGGTGAGCGCGACGGGCATCGCCACGGCGGACACCGTGGCCGCGACGATCGTCGTCAACAGGCCAAAGGCAATGGTCGCGATCGCCGTGAGGATCGTCCACGCCGTGAGGATCGTCCCGCACGCGAAGAACGCGCTCCGGCTGAACCACTTAGCCCTGAGGTTCAAGCGCAACTTGAAAAAGACATTTGTCTGTTCTGCAAAGAACTCTGTGAACGCATCGTCGGCGAAACTGTCAGCGTCAGCTCAGCAATGACCGATGGAAAACTTCGACTTGAAGTCGATAATGCGGCCATTGCGGAAATCATTCAAACCAACACAAAATTTGTCGAAAGCCTTGAGCATCTTCTACGCAAGAGACCGCGCAACCTGAAGCAAGAACTTCCTTTCCGCATCTTTATTGATGCCCAAGGTAGCCGTAAGGGTCGCGAAGAAGAGCTTGCGCGCATCGCCAGAGAAAAAGCCGAGGAGGTTGTGGCGACCGGACAAAAGTGCGTTCTCGACTTCAAAAGCGCAGCAGATCGCAAGATCATTCATATGGCTCTTGAAAATGATACCAGGGTGTATACCAAATCCATTGGCAATGGACCGAGCCGCAAACTGATGATTCTTTTGTCTCGCGGCCGTAAACCTAACGATCAGGCCAGCGACCAAGCCGCTGAGCTTTGAATCCACGGCTCATACGAGGTAAGGGTCTAAGTTGAAATGATCCGTCCCCATGACCAACAGCCCATCGCGGCACTATCCAGCGGCTCCGGACCAGGAGCCGTTGGTGTTATCAGGATCTCCGGCACTGATTGCTGGCAGATGGTTTCACCATGTCTCAAAAACTCAAAAGCCCCAGAACGAAGACGGGCATCCCTACGTTCACTGATAGACCCGAAGACGGGCGAGGTGGTGGATGACGTTGTACTGATCTATTTTCCAGGTCCCCAGTCTTTCACTGGCCAAGATACGGTTGAGATTTTTTGTCACGGCGGGCCGTATGTCATCCAACGGATTCTTGGTCTTTTGTACCTTTTGGGTGCGCGACCCGCGCAGCCCGGAGAGTTCACCAAAAGAGCCCTTCTTGCTGGGAAGCTTGATCTCACGGCGGCGGAAGGTATCAAAGATCTGGTAGAGGCCCAGTCACGTCAGCAGTGGCTTGCTGGCCGGCAACTTTATTGCGGCAAACTGAGGACCCAGATTGATGAGCTTCGCCGCGAGGTCATCGGAGCCATGGCTTACCTTGAAGCGATGATTGATTTTCCTGATGAGGGTGACACCCAGCACGTTGGGCTTGAACATGTCAGAACCCGTATCAAAATAGTGACCGGTGGCATAAAAACGCTCACTGAAACCTTTCAAAGTGGGCAGATCGCCAGCCGGGGACTCCTGGTGGCGCTTGCGGGCGCACCGAATGCTGGAAAGTCCACCCTGCTCAATGCGCTTCTTCGCAAGGACAGGGCCATCGTCAGTGATATCCCAGGTACAACCAGAGATTACATCGAGGAATCTTGCTTGATGGAGGGTCGACTGATCCGGCTGGTAGACACAGCCGGAATCAGGGACACGAAAGATCAGATTGAAAAAGCCGGAGTCCAACGATCCTCATCACTGATTGCGGATGCCGATATTGTTCTTTGTTTGATGGCAGCAGACAGCACTGAAGCCGAGCGGCGTGAACTTGAAGCGGCCCTCTTGGCCCATCAATCCAAAGTTCTAAGGGTTGTCACCAAAATTGACAAGGGTTGTCCGGAATGGAGTGCTGGGTCCTTGCTGATCAGCTGTCACCGGAGTGAGGGTCTTGACACATTACGCAAAAGGCTTGCGGCCATTGTAGATCAGCACACAGGAGACCTTGAGGAGAAACCTTTTTTGACATCACTTCGGCAGCAGACGGGTCTTCTAGGTGCCGCGGAAGCTCTGGAAAGATTTGCAGGCCAAGATCAGTGCGGAGCTGGTCACGAAATGCTGGCATTTGAATTACAGGAAGCTGCACGCTCACTCAGCTCCGTCATCGGTGACATCTCAAGCGAGGATATCCTTGACAAAGTTTTCAGCGAGTTTTGCATCGGCAAGTGAGCAAATGGTGTGACTTCGTCGAGTGATTGATGGGCAAGATGGGTTCTAAACGGGGGGCTGGGTCACCGGCTGCTCTAACAGATAGCTTTAGTGATTCGTTAAGCAGCAATCCACGCCGTTACCACAAAGCCTTATTGTAATTCGCGCGAATGTGCTGATCACGTGTGATCAAATATCCATTTTCGATACGGGCATGACACGTAATGAGCCGATCAAATGGATCCCTAGTCCACACCTCACTCAGTGAATGCTCAATAAGTACATTGAGAGGAATATTATGAATCTGCAGCCCTATTTGATCATAAAGCTGTGAAGTTACCTTATCTGCCTTCTCCCGTATTCGCTCAATCTCATACAGGTACTGCAACTCCAATTTCACGAGTGGTGAAATGAAAAGGTCGTTATCCTCAAGCCGGGACTTAATTGTATCGCTGAATTTATCGAGCTCACCTTGATACAGCCAGATGCAGGCGTTTGTGTCTAAAAAATGAATCATCGCGGTTTCCATTCCTGCGTCCAATCGATGTGCTCAAAATTGTCCGAGTCTTCGTTAGTTAGCTTTCGAGGCTTGAGCTTGCTAAGTTTCGAATATCTCTTGCTGACAGAAACAATTTTCAACAAATTGCCGTTCCGCTCAATCTCCGCTGGCTTTCCGGTCCTAATGACTTCATCTAAAATTTTGTAAACTTCTTGACGTAATTTTGAGGCTGTTAGGCGCATGGTTAAACCCTCGCTTTTAAATACGTACGTACCATAATAAAATACGTACGTACGTCTCAAAAGTCAAGAAAATACAGACTAGCCATCGATCCATAGACCTGGCGTCCGCTATGCCGGGGAGTTGATTTAATCGACAACTATGATTGACAGCTATGATAGACGTGCAGGCGCCAGTGCCGATTTAAGGCCGATTGAATCAGCGCCATGTAAAATGGCGGGAATATGGCAAACATGGTCGCCCACATCGGATTGACCGTCTGGTAGCCATTCTGCTCTTCAATCTGACGAACCATACGGGCCACAAGATAGGCTAGAATCAAATGCGCCCCCGGCACCATGCACATCCACACCGGCAAGATAAAATTCATACGGCTGGCGCCATTGAGATGCCAGCTGACTTCTTCGCTAACCCTGGCGAACCAAGCCCACCAATACCCACCAAAACTAAATGGAAGATAAAGACAGCTGGCAAGGAATGGACTCGTGATTTTCCCCAAACGCAATCGACTTGCGGTTTCAAGGTACAGCTGCTCAAATTCCCCTTGAGAAATCAACGATTGCGATCGCGCCGCCTTGCGGGCAACTTTGGCCTGCCTTGCGGCAAATTTTCTCCGTCGGCGCTCCTCCACAATGAGCCTTTTTTTCTCTTTGCGACTCAAGGTGCGAGTGATCGTTACGTCCTTAGATGCAGACTGAGCGGGAGATTGGGCACCAGGATGCTCGGACTTAGTCTCCATCTGACCAAATCTAGCCGTCTCTGTGAATATCACAGGATTGGAGACAATGGTGTGTTGAGCTGCGCGAATGATCGACTGAGCAACCGCATTATTTTCGCATGGTGACTCTATGTCCTTGATATCCGGCCCTACATGCCGCGCAACGGGGCTAACGCTTGCAGAATGATTTTTAGATGGCACGCTCAAATGATCTGTGTAGCGTGATGCCATATGATACATGGATGCAAAATCTTTGACCGGATACCACTGGGTAAATCCCTTGCGACTCACCATCAAAGTTGAATTTTTTTGTGACGATTCTGAGCGTCCAAACACCTCATGAGCCGTCAATGGGCCCTTGATCTGACCTTGGTCAAAAAGATACCAACCATTTTCCCAAGACGGACCAGCCCCCGACACCCGAGGACCTTTTTCGCCATTCGTTGACTGACCGGTAGTCACAGTTTTTGCCTCCCTGGCAGTGACAACATTAAAGCTGCATTTTGGCCGATAGACCTAGTGTATCCGACTCTGGCTATAGCGCCAATATTTATGTGCGTGAGCAAGTGAATCCGCTATGATAAGCAGTGTGGACTGCCGATCGTAGACCACTAAAAACGAGTGATTCCTTCATTCAGACATCAAGAAAGGCGCCATCGTGGACAAGGCCATTGAATTACGTGCAAAATACTGGGCCTCAAATCCGACATTCGACCACCAAACACACACCGACATCCAAAAGCTTTTGGACGCAGACGATCACCGGGAGCTTGCCGAACGTTTTTACCGCGACCTGGAGTTTGGCACCGGTGGCCTGCGCGGCATCATCGGCGCAGGCACCAACCGTATCAATATCTACAACATCAGAAAGGCGACGACAGCCCTGGCGCTTTATCTGCGTGAGGTTCACGGGGCGAAGGCTCCTTTGAAAGCAGCGATCAGTTATGATTCCCGTCACTACTCCAGGGAATTTGCCGTCGCAGCCGGCGAGGTCTTTGCAGCCCACGGTATCAAAGCTCTCGTCACAAAGGATCTCAGGCCGACGCCCATGCTGTCATTTATGGTCCGGCATTTTGGCTGTGCGGCAGGTGTTTGTGTGACGGCCAGCCACAATCCACCTGAATATAACGGCTACAAGGTTTACTGGGATACGGGGGCTCAGATTATAGCTCCCCACGACCAGGCGATCATCACCAAATATAGCGAGATCACGCGTTACGAGGACATCAAGTTTCTTCCCGTCGAGCGCGCCAGACAAGAGGGACTTTTTGAGGATATTGGTGCCGAGCTTGACGAGGCTTATTTCAAAAAAGTGGCGGCACTGAGCCTTCGCAAAGAAGGTCGAAACGGTTTTAAGATCGTCTATACGCCACTGCATGGCAGTGGACTCTATCCTGTCACTGAAATGCTGCGGCGCATTGGGTTTGAGCAGGTGTTAGTGGTCCCAGAACAACGCTCTCCTGATGGGCGCTTTCCAACCGTCAAATACCCGAACCCAGAAGAGCCTGAGGCCCTGCATCTGGCTCTTGAACTTGCCAAAAGAGAGCAGGCTGACCTGGTCCTCGGAACAGATCCTGACACCGACCGTATCGGAATCATTGTGCGGGAGGGCAGCGATTACACGTTTTTCAACGGCAACCAGATTGGTTGCCTCCTCGTCGATTATTTCTTATCGGCCACGCGCGATGCCGGCCTTATGCCCAAGGACCCGTTGGTCATCAAAACCGTTGTCACAACGGACCTGCAGGCTGATATCGCCGCGGAATACGGCGCCGTATGCGAGGAGACTCTAACCGGTTTTAAATGGATCTGTGGACTCATTGAAGACTACGAGTCGGGGCGCTTAAAACCTTACCGTAAGTATGTTTGCGGCGGTGAAGAAAGCTACGGCTTTCTGGCTGACTCGTTTGTCAGAGATAAAGACGCTGTCAGTGCCGCCTGTATTGCTTCGGAGATGGTGGCCTACTACAAAAGCCGCGGCTTAACGTGTTCGCAGGTTTTGGACCGCATCTTCCAGAAACATGGGCTCTATCAAGAATCCCTATTCACCATCACCATGCCTGGCATGGACGGCGCCAATGCCATCAAGCGGATGATGAATGGCCTGCGCCAAAACCCGCCTTCATCCATTGATGGTATTGCGGTCGAACGGCTACGGGATTTTGCAACGTCTGAGGAACTTGCTCTCCGCTCAGGGCGGTTTAACTCCTTGGGAAAATTGACTCTTCCTAAGAGTGACGTGCTACAATTTATCTTGGTGGATGGCACCAAGGTTAGCGTTCGCCCCTCCGGTACTGAGCCAAAGATCAAATTTTATATTTCGGTCAAGGATCAGGCAGCCCAGGGCGCATCGATGCACGAACTGCAGTCGATGAAAAAAACCGCGATCGGACGCCTCAAACGGATTGAAGCAACATTTGTTGCGATGGCCAAGGGATCACACTAAACCCTCGTCCATCAAAATCTTCCACCTTAACAGGCCGCAGGAACGCGGCGCGGTGAGGGACCAAGAGCGTGGGTCAGTCTTTAAATTTCTTGCCTCGGTGGGTATTGGCGGTCGCCGTCACGCTTTCATGTGTGATGTCTGCTGCAGGTTCAGGACTTGCAGCTGTGGGCGGTTACAAGAAAGCCACCGAAGGCGACGATGTGATCAAAAATAAACTTTATCCAAAGACCGGACGCGTGGAGCTAAATGGGCCCAACGTCGGTATGATCCTCAATCAAAGCTATGTTGACACGTTTGTCATCAATGGTGGCATCAATTATTTCTGGAGCGAAACCTGGGGACTAGGTTTAGAGATGACCTATGCCATGAATAAAGATCGCAGTGAACGGGAATGTGTCGAAAATTTCTACAATGACCCGGATTTTGAAATCGGACCAGAGTGTGGTGGGCCTGAGAATATCCAAGATACTAATGGCAATGGAACCACCGGCAATTATGGGCCAGCTTATGTGAATATCCGGGAGTATAATTTTATGTTCGCGGGTAATGGCATCTGGAATCCCATTTACGGCAAAGAGATTTTCTTTCTTTCCGGCGTGGTAAACTTTGACGTTTTCATCACCATGGGTGGCGGTCTTGCGATGTCGACCTTTTATCCGATGGACACAAAGCTTGGTAACGGCAAGGAAAGCCGCGGAACATTCCCAGCTTCAGAAACCACCGGAGATCGTCCCGGGACCGAGCCTGATGAGGCTGGTGGGCCCTACTACGGCAAGGCTGGTCGCCCCACGGCGCAAAAACAATCCAATCTCTTCCTTGACGGCGGCATCGGACAAAAGATTCACTTTGGCAAAAAATTTCATGTGAAGGCTGAATTACGCGATCATATCGTGCTCGGAACGCCCGGGGGATTTGATATGTTTTTCACCCTTTGGGGTGGCGTGGGCATGAGGTTTTAACGCTCTCCAGAATTTGAAAAGATGAAACCCACTGCAAATCTGCGGTGGGTTTCATCTTTAAGTCAAAAAAACAGCGTCGTAGGTCTCGTTTTGGTGCTTTGATCAAAACGGAATGTCATCAAGACCTGATGTCTCTGGTCCACCAAATGACGGTGCCGGTGCTGCTGGAGCAATATCAAACTCCGGAATCGACGGGCCGCCAGCATAACCGTAGCCACCTGCAGGCTGAGTCTGGCTCTGCCCAGACCGTGCACCGTAGTTTTGACCTTGTGCCGCCTCCCCACGCTGGCCAGGAGCTCCAAGGAACTGTACATTCTGTGCCACAATCTCTGTTTGATAGCGTTTTTGACCGGTTTGTTTATCGTCCCATGAACGGGTTTGAAGACGGCCTTCCACAAAGACCGTGCGGCCTTTGGCCAGAAATTTCGCGCAGTTTTCGGCCATCTTGCTCCACACGACAACCCTATGCCATTCGGTGATTTCCTGGCGTTGGCCGTCGGCTCCGGTCCGATAGTCGGTGGTGGCGAGGCTGAATGTCGCGACTGGTGTTTGATTTGCGGTGTAGCGAAGTTCCGGATCTTGACCTAAATTTCCAATGATCATCACACGATTGAGCGAGCCTGCCATGTTCAGCCTCCTTAATTTGTAGCAATATAAAACGAACAACTAACTAACTAACTCAAACCCAACTGAAACTCACTGGACTAACTTCACTAGATTGAAAGGTACCTAAAAAACATCTAACGGTTTGTCACAGCAGAGATCCTTCACTCATACCCCAGGCCCCTCAA
>JBILMN010000301.1:0-2675 GCA_044375465.1 Oligoflexales bacterium
GCGTAACATTGGCATCATGGCGCATATTGACGCTGGTAAGACAACGACGACAGAGCGCATTCTTTTTTATACCGGCCAGATCCATCGTGTCGGAGAGGTTCATGAAGGAAACACAACAACAGACTGGATGGTCCAGGAACAAGAACGCGGTATCACAATCACTGCCGCCGCAGTCACCTCATACTGGAAAAACCATCAAATCAATATCATCGACACACCTGGGCATGTGGATTTTACCATTGAGGTGGAACGATCTCTGCGCGTGCTTGACGGTGCGGTAGCCGTGTTTGATGGTGTCAGTGGCGTTGAGCCACAATCTGAGACGGTTTGGCGTCAGGCCAATAAGTACAAGGTACCGCGGATCTGTTTTGTCAATAAGATGGACCGCGTGGGTGCTGATTTCAATGCATCGGTGGAGTCGATGCGTGAGCGCCTCGCCGCAAATCCAGTACCATTTCAAATTCCGATTGGTTCTGAGGATCAGTTTTCGGGTGTCATTGATCTGGTGCGGATGAAGGCATTAGTTTGGGGGCCAGGAGATACAAAAGGTGACAAATGGGAGGAAACAGCCATTCCCGCTGATCTAGCGGATGATGCCGCGTTGGCTCGTGATTTCCTGATCGAGCAGGTAGCCAATGCGGATGACGCTCTTGCAGAGAAATATTTGAATGGTGAGGATATTTCCGAGGCGGAACTAAAGGCCGCCGCGCGAAGGGGTGCCATCGATTTTAAATTTGTCCCGGTTTTTTGCGGTTCAGCTTTCAAAAATAAAGGTGTTCAACCATTGCTTGATGCAGTGATTGACTATCTGCCATCACCTATTGATCTGCCAAGCGTTGCGGGTATGGATGTGAATGACGAAGAGAAGTTACTCACCCGCAAACGAGTGCCTGAGGATTATTTTGCGGGGCTTGCATTCAAGATCATGAGTGACCCATTTGTGGGGCAGCTGACGTATGTTCGAGTTTACTCGGGTAAAATATCCGTTGGCGAGGTGGTGCTGAATACCCGTACGGATAAACGTGAACGTATTGCTAAGATTCTGCGGATGCAGGCCAATGATCGCGAAGAACTTGAGACCGTGGGTGCGGGTGAGATCGTTGCCATCGCTGGTTTTAAAATGATCGCCACGGGTGACACTGTTTGCGACCATCATCACCCCATTCGCTTTGAAAGTGTGCTTTTCCCTGAGCCAGTGATCTCAATTGCCGTAGAGGCCAAGAGTTCTGCGGACAGTGACAAGCTTGCAAAGTCCCTTGAGCGCCTGCAAAATGAGGATCCATCCTTCCGCGTCAGCTATAACGCTGAAACTGGACAGACTCTCTTGTCAGGGATGGGGGAGCTGCATCTTGAGATCATTGTCGACCGGCTTAAGCGCGAGTTCAAATGTGAGTGCAATGTTGGTCATCCGCAGGTGAGTTACCGTGAGACGATCTCGGTGCCTGGCAAGGTTACAGAGACACATCGCCGGGAGGGTGCAGGCATCAATCAGTTCGCCTATGTTGATGTGGAATTTGAGCCGGGGCCCAAAGAGGGTGGGCTCGTTTTTGAAAACAAGGTCAAAGAAACAAAGTTGCCGAAGCAATATGTGGATCAAGTGAAGAAAGGCCTGGAGGAGGCTTTACTCGCAGGCCCGCTCGCAGGATTTCCAGTCGTTGGCGTCAAGGCGAGGCTTGTGGACGGCAAATTTGATCCGGCGATTCCTGATCCTAACGCGTTTAAGGTTGCTGCCGGTATGGCGTTACGTCGCGGATTGCGTGAAGCTTCGCCGATGCTTTTGGAGCCCGTTATGGCTCTGGAGGTGATGGTGCCTGACGATTACCTCAGCAATGTGATGACAGATCTCAATAGCCGACGAGCGCAGGTGAATAATGTGACCATGAAAGGTCATCTGCAGTGTGTCGAGGCCGGCGCAGCCCTATCAGAGATGTTTGGTTATTCAACCCAGCTAAGGTCCATAAGTCAGGGTCGAGCGACATTCTCGATGAAGTTTGCAAGTTACGAGCAGGTTTCGCCGCAGACACTGAAGCGGATTACGGGTCAGTAGGTCCCGTTGATGACGACGATTTAAAAAAGTTTAAAAGCAAAGTGGGGATGCTTGAGGGCGTCCCCACTTTGCTTTTCTAGATGCTGAAAACAACTTATTTGATCGTACCAAGATCAGGAGGTGTTGGTAATGCGGCATCGTTTTTAGCGTAGAGTCCATATCCTGCCGTGTCCGGTGTACTCGAGGTGTCGATGGAGTAGACGCCATCACTGCCTTGGGTGAAACACTGGCGCGCCACAAGACCGGTGGCTCCAGAGGTTATCTGCTTTTTTGTCCAAGTATCGGCATTTGTCGGGTTGGCGGTCAACGGAACATACATTCTAATGTTGACTCCCCCTCGGGAGCTCACATAGTAATCGGATGTCAGAGTGCAACTGTTTTCACATGCGAAAGGGTGGTAACTTCCGTCTGGAGCAATTGTCAGCGAATCCTTGATGGATTTACGAATACTGCCTTGCGAAAATGCTCCTGACGACGCGCAACCTAAAAGTAATCCAGTTGTTTCATCCGCCTTGACATTGGAGACAAAGCCCCTTGGTTGCTCACTATAGTTGGCACCCGGATTTATCCAGTATGAAAAATTGCCCGCCCCTGTGCTTGGGTTCATGCTGTAGGTAATCATCATGAT
>JBILMN010000117.1:0-9011 GCA_044375465.1 Oligoflexales bacterium
GGTTTTTATGCGTACTTTTATCTGTACATTGGCGCTGACAGCCTCGGTGGCTGCGGCATCCTATTATGTGGGTATGCGTCATTTTGCGGCCAAAGTTGCTGTAAGCCAGACTCTGATGGCTGATATGGATAAGGAAGCTCTGGTTTTTAGTCGCGTGAAGACGAGCGTTGCAGGCGGTGATGAGTGTGTCCCATTGCGCGTGGGTGGTCTTGGTCAAGTGGATTTGCAATACCTGGCATGCTCTGACGCGGCATTTCGGCGAGATGGTGAGGCATTTTCTCCAAGCGATCATTTGACGGTGCCCCCGGAGATCGCACGACGCGTCAATTTCTGGCGGCGCGTTTATTCCCTGTGGTCCAAAAATCAAAATGTGCTGCATATCGCGGAATATCCGGAAGTGGTGCTGGAGATTCATGATTCCTCCCGGATTGATGGTATCACGGACAAGACGAGTGAACGGTTGATGAAGCCGTGGATTCAAGTGCGAAGGCAGCAGTACCAAAGAATCTTGTGGAAGCTTGCATCTCTCAAAAAAATCGATGAAAACTTGCTGTCACTGACTGAAAAACGCGTTTATCATTTGTTTGATCACATCAGTAACCCTAAAAAATTCGCCATTGCTGCCCGCAGCATCCGTAGCCAGCGGGGCCAACGCGAGTATATCGCTAAAGGTCTTGAAGTCGCTCCGAAATATCTGCCTTATGCAGAGGAGGAATTCAAGCGTCAGGGCCTCATGCCCGAGTTGGCACGTATCGCCTTTATCGAATCATCTTTTAATTTGCAGGCTTTGAGTAAAGTGGGTGCCAGTGGTGTTTACCAGGTGATGCCTGAGACCGGACGTGATTACTTGATTGTGTCAGGAGAGATTGACGAGCGCAATGATCCCATCAAAGCCAGTCGGGCAGCCGCTAAGCTTCTGGCGATGAATTTTAAAATCCTGGGCGAGTGGCCTTTGGCAATCACCGCATACAATCACGGTGTGGGCGGTATCTCCCGTGCCATGCGCGAAATGGGCACCAAAGATATTGTGAAGTTGATTAATGGCTATGATGGGGACAATTTTGGATTCGCATCGAAGAATTTCTATTCTGGATTTTTGGGGCTTTTGGCGACGCTGAAAAACTCCGCCAAGGTTTTCCCGGAGGTCCGCCCGACGCTGCCACTTAAATTTGAGTTAGTCCGAGTGGGTGGCATGGAGTTGGTCGAGGTCAAGGCGAAGTATAAGCTCAACAATGCCGTCATCGCGCAGCTGAATCCGGATATCAGTCGGTCGTTTTTGCGTAACAATGGTATTTTTCCGGAGCGCTACGTGTTGAAAATCCCTCCACGCGGACCTGCTAGCGAAAATCTCAAATTGGTGTCATGGACGCCCTGAGTCCAAGGTCTGAGAACACGGGGCAGAGACAGTGGTCTAAAAACGTATTGGGCTATTGACCAATGATCGAGTGAATCATCAGTCGAATCGGGCGCTTTCTGAGGAAGGCGCCCGATTCTTTTCATTATTTCTCATTCATACATTAAAATAATTAAGAATCAATGTCATGACGATCATCCAGAGATGTTTGAAATGTGGTGGTTGATGACGTCGGCATGTTTTTTTACATTTTAATTTTTTGCATTTTAATTTTTTGCATTCAAGAGTGTCCATTGTATCAGTCTGCTCAAACAGGAAATATTATTTTGACCGGCGCCAGTGGCAGCGGCAAGTCGACCATTGGTCGACAGCTATCAAAACTGATTGGCCTTGGATTTCTGGATCTTGATGAATTCATCGAGCGGTCCCGCGGCAAAAAAATCAGTGAGATGTTTCGGGACGAGGGAGAAGACGCTTTTCGCGCTGAAGAAGCTCGGATGCTCGATCTGATACAGACCATTCGCGGCCACGTGGTCGCCGTCGGCGGGGGGGCGCTACTCACAGAACAAGGACTAGAAGCAGCCCGCAAAATCGGCCCCATTGTGTGGGTGCAGTCCTCTCCAGTCGAGGTGGCTCGTCGTTTGTTTCGCAATATTGGTGAGATGGAAAAGCGTCCCCTCTTCAAAGATCTGCTGCAAGAGGAAAGAGGCGAGGTTCGTCTTAAGGCGATCCAGGAGCGCGTCAGGGCCATGATGGAGGAACGAAGACCGTGGTATAGCAAGGCGGACGTGGTTCTGGACGGATCCTACGTAACGCCGGATATGGCTGCTCAGCATCTGAAGGATATTTTGTTGACGGAAGGACTGATACCTCAGGATCGACATCGTTTTGCCAGTTGGCACCGCGGAGAGGTGTGATGGACGCGGAACGCATCATCAGACTTTTGGATAAAGTGAAGCCATGGCCGTGGAAAATGATCCTGGCGGTGACGGTTGCGAGCTTTTTGACGGCATCGCTCGTGAGTGTCTTCATAGGATCGATGCTGATGAGTCGCACGGACCGCCCAGCGGAAACAGCGCAGCAGCTGCCTGAGTCATTTGTGAATCCGTCGTCCGCTGGTGATGCCAAAGCGGCCATGGAAAAAATCTTGGCACGCAATCTTTTTAATTCCGAGGGACTTATTGGTGAGGATCAGGGGGCCGGTGGAGATCAGATCGCTAAGACGACGCTACCGATTAAAGTTCTGGGAATTATTTATGGGGGCAATCCCTACAATGGAATTGCCATGGTTGAAAATAGTCAATCGCGATCGATTAATTCATTTATGGTGGGCGATCAGCTGACTCCTGACGCAAAGGTGGTTGAGATCCAGCGCGAGCAGATTCTGATCGATAATCTCGGGCGCCGTGAATTTGCGCCGATTGAAGAGGTTGAGTTGAGGCGGTCGACGCGGCGCGGTGGTGGCAAGAAAAAATCCAATGCGCCGGAGTCCCTGACTGGCAATGGGTATACTACGGAAGCACCACCGGAAAACTACAAGGAAGAGGGATTTGAACGTAAAGGTAACAATATTGAGGTTTCTGCGGAGTATAAAACGAGATTGCTGACTACAGATTTTGCCAATGTGTTGCAGGATGCTAAAGCGAGTCCAAACATGGTGGACGGGGTTCTCAAAGGATGGCGCATGGACCGCATCCGCAAAAACAGTTTTTATGAAAAATCAGGCATGCAAAACGGTGATGTCGTCGAGGAGATCAATGGTGTGGTGTTGTCAGATGCTGGACAATCGATCAAGCTTTTGAACTCCCTACGAAACGAAGGCGAAATCGATATGAAGATTAATCGCAACGGTCAAAAGATCATTCTTAACCTGAAGGTGCGTTGATTGGCGACGGAGCTATCTAAAACATTGCAACTGCGGGCCGCAGCCCTAGCACCCAGGATTCAGGCGTGGCTGAAAAACCAAGCCGGTGAGAGCCTGGACCGGTTGGAGCGTCGTCTTGTGCTGTTTGTCGCCCCGATGGCGATCGCCTATGTCCTGGCGATTCTGGTAGGTGGCATCATCTCTCAGTCCATGGTCACCAGCATGATTGCGTCGCGAGCGCGGATTGCGACGCGCGAGTCTGATGGCGGTAGCATTGCGCTTGAACGCCCCGTGATGGCAAATGCGAGGGATTTGCAAAAAAATATCAAAGACCGCAATCTCTTTAACAGTGAGGGTAAATTTCCTGAGGAAAAGGCCGTGGGCGAAGGTGGGGGATCCCTGGCGCGCTTTGATATCAATGCCCCTTGTGTCAATACAGCTCTACAAATTGAATTGCTTGGTACGATTTATCTGGGCGACCCGATGAAATCATTGGCCACCGTCCGGGACAAAACTTACTCAGAAGCTGACATTTACAGGGTTGGTGATCCGATTTATGGCAACGAGACGGCCATCGTCGCGGCTGTGGAGCGGCAAAAAATCATCATTAATAACAATGGTGTCAAAGAGTGCATTGATCTCGATAAAGGCGTGCCTGGGATGGCAAACGATGGATTTCCCGGCGGAGTTGGTGGGGATTTTGGCACTTTACCAATGAATAGTGCCGGGGGCGGCTCCGAAATTACAGTAGAAGCCTCCTATGTGGAGGGTGAATTAGGCCCCGGATTTGGTAAAATTGTAGACGCGGCTCGGTTGGTGCCAAATACAGTGGATGGTGGGATCAATGGTTTTAAAATTTTCGCGATTAAGGGTGGCACTCTGTTTGCGCGGGTGGGGCTGCAAAATGGGGATGTGATCACTCAGGTGAACGATACGAGTCTGAAACAGCCAGAGCAGGGATTTGCCCTCTATCAAGCGTTTCAGGATGAGAAGGTGGTTCGGATTCAATTGCTCCGCGGTGGTACAACCCCGCAGAACATAACGGTGCAGATCAAGTGAGTTATCACAAAGGGGTGTGTGATTATGGCAAGTAGCAGTATCAAAAACCTGGTTTGCACGAGTCTGGTGAGCCTTCTAGTGGCGCAGGGTGGGACTGCAGCCTACGCACAAGGCCAAGCCGGGATGCCTGGATCAGCTCCCGTGCCGGCAGGAGTTCCTGCCCCACCAACACCGCCGCCCCCAGCACCGCCGACTGCGGTACCTCCGCCTCCGCCTCCGCCTCCAACGCCTTCGCCGACGACCAATAATGGCATGGATGATGGTATGGATGCGGCAGCAAATATGAATGCCGCTCCCGGTGCCGACAACAGCGCCCCCTCCAGAGCGCCAGGTATGCCTAGAGCAGCTGGTAGCGGGAAGTCTTCGCTGAAAAGTACGGTCACTAAGGTCGGTTCTGATACTGCCAAAGTTGTGATTGAGGACAAGAAAGGCGCGGATGCGGTTCCTGCGGGACAGGAATTGGTGAATATGGATTTTCCGGAAAAAACCGAGATCCGCGACATCGTTCGAGCGGTGGCTCTTTGGACGGGTAAGAACGTCATCTTGGATAACAATGTAAGCGGTAAGATCCAGATCATTTCTCCGCGTCGCGTCACGAAAGAAGAGGCCTACCAGGCATTCTTGTCGGCTCTAAACGTGTTGCGTCTGACAACCGTTGAGACTGGGAAAATCCTTAAGATTGTCCCGATCAGTACCGCGGTTCGCGGTAATCTGCGGACGTTTCTTGGCAGCAAATGGACGCCGCTCACTGATGAGATCATCACGCAAATTATCCCGCTTAAATATGTTGACTCCAAAAGTATCCAGAACACACTCAGTAAGATCGTGACTGCCAACAGCATGGTCGCCTACGAAAAAACCAATACGTTGATCATCAGTGATAGTGGTTATAAAGTGCGGCGTATTTTGGATATTCTTGAGCTCATTGATGTTCAAGGCCAGCAGCCGCAGGTGCAGTTTGTGCCGATTCGGCATGCGGATGCGAAGACCATCAATGACCGTGTGAGTGAGATCCTTAAAGCCAACAGTGCTGGCGGTGGTAGTTATGGTTCATTTAAGCTCATGGTGGATGAACGTACCAACTCTGTCATTGTGTTTGGGCCACCTCGCACGATCGCCGATGTCCAGGGACTCATCAAAAAATTTGATATTGAACTGGATGATCCAGCGCGGCAGTCCAGTATTCATGTCCGCCCCCTGGATTATGCGGATGCCAAGAAAGTCGCGAGCACTCTGCAATCATTGGCGCAAGGCGGCAAAAAGAAGTCACCGTCATTTTCAGCACCTGTGAATATCCCAGGTGCCGCTCCAGGAGCTGGTGGTGCGACCACGGCAACGACAGCCGAGTTGGATGATAACGTTAAGATCACAGCGGATGAATCCTCGAACTCGCTGCTGATCACCGGAAGCCGTTCGGCATATCAGTCAGTCAACGCGATCTTGCGCAAGCTTGATATCCGACGCAGTCAGGTGTTTGTGGAGGCCGATATTCTGGATTTGTCGACCGATAATCGCTTTAACTTTGGGACATCGATTTTTGGTGGCGCGAAATCGGGTCAAAACCCGGTGATCACGACCTGGCAGGGTAAGGGTTTTGTGCCGCTCATCGCTGCCAAAGCTTCAGGGTCGGCGACCAATAATCTGGCCAACGCTCAAGCGGCTGCGGGAACATTCGCAGAAGACATGACCATCGGGATCTTGTCGGCAAAAACCATTAACGTCCCCGGGCTTGGTGAATTTTCCCCCGGAGCGCTGATTAAAATGATCAAAAGTGACGCCAACACCCGGGTGCTTTCGAGTCCGCATATCATGACGGCTGATAACGAAGAGGCCAAAATTGTCGTTGGAGAGAAGGTGTTTTTCCGCTCCTCCGAGATCAATCCTACCACGGGAACGGCACTGCCGAAGGTTGAGAAAGAAGACGTGGATCTCAGTTTGACACTGAAGCCAAACATCTCAAACTCTAACTATGTCACGATGAAAGTGGACATTGATGCGAGCTCTGTGGACCTTGATTCGTCAACAGGATTACCAAAAGTCAAAAAGCGTAAGACCGGTCAGACACTTACGGTTAAAAATGGACAGACCGTGGTCGTGAGTGGTCTTGTCAAAACAACTGAAGTGGAAAGCTTTCAGAAGATTCCGCTTCTCGGTGATATCCCGATTCTTGGTTGGTTATTCCGCAACAGTCAGACCGCGCATCAGACCACAAACATGATGGTATTCCTCACGCCGCACGTCGTTCACGGCGCTGACGATTTGGCCGCTATTTATCAATCCAAAATCAAGGAGCGTGAAGAGTATTTGGAATACGTTTACGGTGGCAGCTATAAAGACGACCGGTTTTATGCGATGCTTCCCAAGGCTGAAGATGGAAAATATGTTCCTGATGCCAGGGATGAAGACGAGCGCAAGCGCCGTGAGGAGATTCGGGCAAGTTATCTGGATGAAGGGACAGACCATCACCCCATGAGTGAACAGAAGAAAGCCGATATCACAACACCAACGCCGGTTCCCATGAACGCGACCCTGGGCAATGGCTCCGGTGGCGGTGATGGTGGTGTTTCATCGATGCCACCGCCGCCTCCAGCGAATATGCCGGCGCCGGTTCCGGGTCCAGGGCCGGGCGGTGGAGATGATTTACCGCCCCCAGAACCACCACCAGTTGTTGATGAACCGCCACCGCCGCCAGTTGTGGAGTGACCCGTATGTCTGATCAGACACCAAAAATCAATGAAACCGTCGAGGCGGAGTCGCCCAAATGGAGCAATCTGCCGACGGTGCCTTTCAGAAAAATGGCCAAAAAATCTTTGGGTGAGATCCTCACAGATTCGACCAGTATCACCAAAGAGCAGGTCGACGAGGCCCTGAAGATCCAGGCTTCGACTGAAGGGGGTAAGCTTGGTGAGATTCTGATCCAAAAAAATCTGGCGACCGAAGAGGATATTCTGCGGGCTCTGGCACACCAGCTGGATCTGCCCTATTACAATCGCCTGCCGGTGAATGATATCGATCCGGGACTTGTGGACTCGATTCCCATCCAGTTTTGCCGGGACAATAAAATTCTTCCCGTGGCCCGCGATGATTTTAGTGTGACCGTTGCCGTAGCTGATCCTTTAAATATCTTTCCGTTGGATGATCTGCGGCTGATCATTTCCGCAAACATCAGCATGGTGGTCACCAGTGCCAGTCAGATTGATAACGCGATCAACCGTGTGTATGAGCGCTCCAATGATTCCAGTCAAAAAGTGATCGACGAATTGAATGTGCCCGATGTTAATGCCGACGAGGACCTGGATCAGGCGCGAGATCTTCTTGAAAGTTCTGATGATGAGAAGCCCATCATCAAACTGGTTCATGGTTTGCTGGCTCGCGCTGTCAAAGAGAAGGCTTCTGATATTCACATTGAGCCCTACGAGTCAGAAATCATGGTGCGGTTTCGTATCGACGGCTCCCTGCAAGACAAGATGGAAATCCCTCGACGCCACGGTAACTCCTTGGCGTCCCGCGTCAAGATCATGGGTAAGCTCAATATCGCCGAAAAACGTGTGCCCCAAGACGGCCGGATCAGTATTAAAGTCGCTGGTAAAGAGATCGATGTGCGTCTATCGGTACTGCCGACGGCGCACGGTGAGCGCATCGTCATGCGTCTATTGGATAAATCATCGGGAACCAAACGCCTGGACCAAATGGGCCTTGATCCCGAAATCTACCAACAGTGGACCTCCTTAATTGAGCAGTCCCACGGGATCATTTTGGTCACCGGTCCTACGGGTAGCGGTAAGACGTCGTTGCTTTACGCCAGTTTGATGCACATCAATACCAGTGATATCAACATTCTCACGATCGAAGATCCGGTTGAATATCAACTAAACGGCGTTGGTCAGATACAGGTGAATGATAAGATCGGGATGGGCTTTGCAGAAGGCTTGAGATCGATTCTTCGACAAGATCCGGATGTCATCATGATCGGTGAGATCCGTGATGCGACCACCGCCCAGATTGCGATTCAGTCCTCCATGACCGGTCACCTTGTGTTGAGTACAGTGCACACCAACGATACCGCATCGACCGTGACGCGTCTTATGGATTTTCATATTCAGCCGTTTCAGATCACATCGGCGGTGCTTGGAGTGATGGCGACCCGACTTTTGCGAAAGCTCTGTACTCATTGTCGTGAGGCTTACGTCCCCTCGGATCGAGACCTTGCAACCATGGAGATCACCCGCGAGCAGCTGGGGGACCGGAAGATATACAAAAGTGGTGGCGGCTGCGAACGTTGTCAGGGCGTTGGTTACAAAGATCGTATGGGCGTCTACGAGCTATTGGTTTTTGACGATGAGATCCGCGAGGTGATTGCAAGAACCCAGGATGGCAAGGTCATCAAAAAAGTTGCGACCGACAAGGGGCTTGTTTCTCTGAGGGCTGCTGCATTCAAGAAAGTGCTCGCGGGATTGACCTCCATTGAAGAAGCGCAACAGAATACCCAGGCCGATGATTTCACTGCTCTTGATGCCTGAACGTGCAGAGATTTAACTGATGTTGGAGACCGCTGCAAACCATGCCAGTCTATCGTTACAAAGGTTATGATGCCAAGACCGGCGCGGCCCGCAAGGGGACTATCGAGGCCGAGTCACAAAAAGCCGCTCGTGCTAAACTCAAGACCAGAGACAAGATTCTCGCCTCTGAGTTATCTGAAGAGGTCGCGATCGATCGCCTCAAGAAATCAAAGCC
>JBILMN010000302.1:0-2643 GCA_044375465.1 Oligoflexales bacterium
AAATCGATGAGACCAGCAGTTTGATGCCAACAAACAGATCCGACAGTGTGTGTGACAGCATCATCACAGATGGTGGGCCAAACCCCAGAAGCACCACCGCCGCAGGGTCCCAATAGCCGTGAAATTTGGTGGCTGGGTGGGAAATAACGTACCAAATGGCGAACGCGATTCCACTGAGTCCAAGCATTTGTGACATAGGCGGGTCTCCAATGAGGCATGACAAACCGGTGTTTTAGGGTATGGTTTCAGGTCATTGACAAAAGTTATTGACTAAAGTGACTGTCATGAGGTCTCAGCCTATATTTTAAGACCCCCACAGCCACCCAGTCAGTAGGAATAAAATGCACCTTTTGACCACCCTGGGTAAAAAGTTCCATGTTGGGCATCCATTCATGAAAAAGTGAACTTGACCCGCAATTCCGGCTTGCAAACCGATGCTGGCTTGCTACCGTCCGTCATGGTTGGATTTGAACTCATGAGCTCGGGGAGTTTTGGTTCCATGCGCAAAGGTCAAGATATCAAGTACCCGCACTCGGCCAGGCTTTTTTCTTTCTGCAAACGGGTGCTTGACGCGAAATCAACTCATGCCCGCGTCATCGATCAGGATGTTGGAGAGATTTTGGGCTTTGACCCAGCCGATTGCAGTCACTGGAAGAAGGGCCGCAAGCATGTTCGCTCCGTCGATGCGATGAAATCAATTGCCAGACATCTAGGCGTAGACGAACGCTTGGTGATGGATGTGGCTAGTGGTGCGGTGACGGACGTTGAGGCATTTATCGAGTATCAGGGCCTTGGGCCGATGGGTGTCGTCGCCAGTGTGCCGGAGGCCGTGCGCCGCGATTGGCAGCGCCGTTATGGGAAGGTTTGGACTCCAGATATGGAGGCGCAACTTGCGGCATTCTTTGCGGTCAATGAAGCAGGTTTGGATGAGATCATTGCCGTGATTCACGAGCGTATTCATTTTCGTGAGGCGCCGTTGTTTCTGCCAGAAATTGCCAAAGCGTATCCAAAGCTAAATTTTGTGTCCAGCTCCGTGGATTCCCAGAAAACAGCCCCTGTTACGGACCTGATTCCCAAAAGTCAACGACGGTCAGACGGTACGTTTGAAGTTATGATGAGTGAGCAGATGGCGCTTCGTCCTGTCGGGCGTTTTCACTTGGCTCGAGCGATGGCTCCCTATTTTGTATCTCAGCTTGTCGAGACCTCTCACCTAGCGTTTCTCGAGCATGAGCCCCTGATGCAAGAGGTTTATGGCAATGTTTTTGCCGCTCGTTTGCTGGTGCCGGCCAGGATGCTGCGTGATGAAATGTCCAAAGTGGACCTCAGCCGAGATATCGTCGGCCAGCTGGCCCAGGTGTTCTGGGTGAGTCGCGGATTGATGAATTGGCGATTACGCGATGTGTTAACGGGCGCAGTCTGACAACGGATTATTTCTTTTCGCTCCAAGGTTTGCCATCAGGCATGGAAAGCCACTGTTCCGCCTTCAGTTCAATCATCTTGTAGTCGCCAGCTTTGCGATGCATGGTAAATGACTCGGCGTCAATTTCCCGCTTGCGACAGCGTTCAATCTTGTACATGCGTGAATAGAACGTGACCACTTTGCCTTCAACGCCTTTGCAGGCTTCATCAATCGGAATCACGTCTACACCAGCAGAACCGGAAAGAAGTTTGTGAAATTCTTTGTCAATGATCGATGAGATATCTCGTCCTTGACGGATGGCATAAAACTCCCGAGCCCTCAAAGCCAATACTTCGCCATTCTGCTGTCCGCGCTCCTTGCGGTGTTGGAGTAGAGTCTCGTAATCGGGTATGAGCCTACGGATGCAGTTCTCCACGTAGTAAATATCGGTGTAGGAAAATGTGATGTATTTCTTGTTGAAAAATCCGCAGGGGCGATCGTTCGCGCTGACGGACTCCCAATGCTCGCCGACCGGAAGCGCAGCCACCTCGGTGGATTCCACTTCAACAACCTTCATGCCCTGTTTGCTAAATTTGAAAATGTCTTCCTGATCCTGAATCAGGTGTCTGGTGCAATTCTGTAACTTATAAATCTCACCATAAACAGAGATGAGCTTACCCTGAAATTTCGCGCAGACTTTTTGGATTTCTGCTTTTGAGAACTCTTTTGGCGGGGGTGGATCAACGTCCTTAGGTTTCTTGATAATGTTGTCATCATCTTCATTGGAGTCCCCGGATGCTCGGGTCGAACCATTGCTTGAGCTGCTTCCATAGGTATCGATCGGCATATCGCCCTCCTGGGCGAACACAGACGGAACAAAAATTGAGATCACCAGTGCAGCTGCAGCACCGGCTAATCTGGAATTTCTGCGATTTAAGCAATGTCTCATGGTATCCCTCTAGCGCCCAAGACGACCCTCACATTGGGGGGATCGGCAGGATTTTTTAAGACTTTTGCTAAAATCTCAAAAAAATCGGCTCGGTTACCCTAACCCTCTGAAAGTAATATACTAAGTAGAAGCATTTCGGCTGGCAAAAAATGCTTAAAGCGTTCTGAGGACCCCCATTTAGGGTCCTCAGAACGCATTTTGTGGTCGGCCCGATCGGTTAGTCAGCGGCGAGGTGGCGCGCCTGTTGCGAGCGCTTATGATGTGCGCTCAACTGCTTCTGTTTATGCTTATGCTT
>JBILMN010000303.1:0-2642 GCA_044375465.1 Oligoflexales bacterium
CGACTCCCAACCATGGTGTAATCGTTGGTGGAGCAATGTCAAATTCTGGATGTACATCTCTTGATTTCACCCCCCCAGCCGCAAACGTTTCGATCTCAACAACAGGGACGATCTACAAGCTACTGGTCGAACTAGACGGCGCAGCTGCTACAAATCAGTATTCAAAAGATCTCCCCCCGACCCAGCCAAGCATCATACCCAACGCGACAATGGAAGCGCCTACGTCTAGCTTAGGCCGCACGGTCAAATTGCGTACACCCAATGGTTGTTATTTCCAAATGGATAAGGGGGCCAATTCCACCATCGAAAAGTTTAAGGATTTCAGTATCCACCCAAATTCGCTGAATATACCTTACCCCGGCCAATGTTCCCTGCCCTATGTATGGCAAAACAACGGACAGGTGATGACTCTAAAGATTATCTGCGACGGCACGGATGGTGGGACAAATTCTGGCGGCAATCAAACTGGCGGCGGCAACGACTCCTTTGGAATGGTCCCTGGAGTGCAGTACTCGGTTCGTGAGGGCATCAAAATCACGCCTGGTAACTTTTTGCATATCATGTCGCGATTCAAGTCAACGGATTGTACGGGTGTGATGGCTACCAATATGATAGAGAGCGGCACGTACACGCTACCGACGAGTGATGACACCAATTCAATTCTGCTCAATGGTCTGCAGACCAAAGTGATGGGTGGTTTATTGTCCGATGATAGTGTGGCGGCAGCCAATCAGTCGCCAGCGACGCGGGGCTGCGGCCTCAGTGGATGGGTGAAGGGGACACCGCGGGATCTGTCGACGACAATCTGTGCGGACATGAAGCCATTCTTTGCTCGGATGCGTGTGGATGGTGGAAAGTTGATTCTTTGTGGTATGAGTAAAGAAACCTATGCGCCCGCTTCTGAGTGTGCGGGGAGCAATACAGAGATGTTCCAAAAAATGCCTTGAGACGTTTGAGCGTGCCTAGATAAAAACCCAAGGCCTCCGGCAGCAGCGCCGTCCAAGCCTTGGGGTTTTTTGTTGGTGTGCCTGAGCTGGGGCTTAGATCGCCACGACCTTCTCGGTCAGCTTGGATTGGCTGATGATGTGATCAAGGGCGGTCTCAAACAGAAGGTTTTCTTGAACGCGAGGTTTGACCTGCTGGACGAAGTCGGAAAGTTTCTTTTCCTCCCACTTTTCTGAGCCAGGGACGTTTTCTACGATGTGGTTGCGAACGCGGTCGTCGGAGACTTCGAGTTTTTCTTCCTGAGCGATGCGCCAGAGGATCAGGGTGTTCTGAGCCTTGGTTTTGGCATTGTCACGGAACGACTTACGGACATCCTCGTTTTTGAGGAGTTTTTTCTTTTCCTTCTCGTCACCGATATTGAGCTCCATAATCATGCTATCAATGACTTGATCGACCATGCTTGGGGGCACGTCAAATTTATTGCCGGTACGCAGCTGCTCCATGATCGCGGTCTCGAGTTTTTGGCGGCGAAGTTGCTTGCCGCGTTTTTCGAGCTGCTTGTTGATCTCAGCTTGAAGGGCCGCGAGGGTGTCAAAGCCCACGTCTTTTGCAAAGTCGTCGCTGAGTTCGGGCAATGCGAGTTCCTGGAGATTTTTGAGGGTGATCTCAAATTCCACGGCTTTTCCTGCGAGGTTTGGATCATTGTATTCCGCGGGAAGGGTAATCACGGACTTCTTGGTTTCGTTGATGGTCATGCCGAGGATGGCGTTCTCAAGATCCTGGAAGATTTCCTTGAAGCCAAGGGCCACAGGAAATTCTTCGACGTCCATGTTTTCGATCAAGTTACCGTCTTTGTAAACTTTATGGCCGATGAACGCCAGGTGACCGGCTGCAGCCTTGGCACCTGCATCAACACTCTTGGTCTTGGCGTGGCGACGACGAAGGAAGTCGACCTCGCGGGTCATGGACTCAGGCTTGACCTCGTACTTGTCCGCCTCAAGTTTTAGACCTTTCCAGTCTTTGATGCTGATCTCTGGCATCACGTCGACGATGGCAGAGAAGTTGAATTCTTTGTCGGTGGCAGGAAGATCCATGTTTTCAACCACGGGAGCCGCGATCGGATTGATTTTCTTTTCTTTGAGGACGTCGAAGAGATGCTTATTGATCAGGCGCTCGCCGACTTCACCGCGCACGGATTCGCCGTAAAGTTTTTTGATGATGGTCATAGGCGCTTTGCCAGGACGGAAACCCTGGAGTTTGGCTTTCTTTTGCACGTTGCGGTAGGCGTCCTCAAACGCTTTCGCGACCAAATCAGCAGACAGGGCGATCTTGACGCGACGCTGAACGCTGTTGATTTCTTCGACAGATGTGGTGAATGACATAGAGGTCTCCGTGTAACTCAAAAAAATGGCTTAAAACCCATAAAGTAGGGCGAGACTTCTATCAGGAATTGAGCTGTGAATAAAGGATTTTCCCCTTGCAAGCCCGCAAAAACCGGTTCAATATTTCGTGAGACTCAGTCATTGGTAATCATGTGGAGGTATTTATGGCCAGGCTTTGGCGCACGGTAGTGATTGTGGGGCTTTGCTTTGCCGCCGTAGTTACCATGCGTATCTATCTGAATAAACAGGTTGAAATAGCTAAGTCCACCATGGAATCAGCAGTCAGTCATGGGTCCGTGTCCACGCAGTAAGGGT
>JBILMN010000118.1:0-8871 GCA_044375465.1 Oligoflexales bacterium
GACTCACTCCCAGCGTCACATCATCGCTTTTGACAAACGTCTGTTCCGGAAAGGGATGAGAGCCAACGTCAAAATTCAGAGTCGTGACACCATCATCACCCCGGTAATCCATCACAAGCTTGAGCGCGACATCCTTGATGTCCTGCTTTGGCGCGGAACCACTCAACTCTGCGACCGTTGGCTTATTAATGAGTCCAGGGTCTGTCGTCACATTTAAAAGCTTCCCTGCAAAATCACCCGAGAATCCCTCCGGAGTCGACTTGCTGGATATTTCAGCCTTCTTGAGCCAAAAAAGCGGATAGCCGACCGTTACCGGAAATTTATAGGTCCGGCCTTGGCCTCTGGGATGCGGAATATACTCAGGCTTTGCATCAGGCTTTTTCTTGTCTGGCATGTAGGTCTTGGCTTTTGCGACAAATCCCATAAGCTTTTGTAGTTTGTCGCCCATCACGCGCGCGATCAATGCTTTGGTCAGGCTGTCTTTGTCTATATCGGGTAGTTGAAATTTGTTTTGAAGAAACTGCAGGTCTTTTTTTGCGGCCTCGTCAATCTGCTTTAGACTGTCGTTGAATCCTCCCACGTCGGCCTGGATGTCTTTTTGGCTTTTTTGGTACGTTGCAATGATCGACTGCGCTTGATTGAGATCTTTTTTCAGCCCCTCCAGCTGAGCCTTTGCCTCCATGGGATTGGACGTGTTGATTTTAGTGGATTTAACCTTCTCGACGATGGCTTTCATTTCATCGGGTTTGGGCAATTCATTGATGCGCTTTGTCCATTCATCCTTTTTTGTGGTCAGCGTGGCCTGAAGCTCCTTGATTTTGACTTCACTGGTCAATTGCTCACGAAATTGTTTAAGCTGCTCATTGGCATCAGCTCCAGCTAATATTTTTGCCACCTCGCCAAACCCATTTTTACTCAGTTGGGCCTCAGTCTCAGCCTTTAGATCAGATGTTATTTTATCAGTAATTCCCGGGCCATCATCGGGCTTCGGAGGCGGCGGTGGGTAGACTTCACCCGGTGTCTTGCGCGCGGAATACATCGCAATGTCCGTGATGGATGATTCATCAATGACCACTTTGGCACGCAGCAGTGCGTCCCATAACAGAGCAAACCGAATTTTTCCAACCTCCAGCACATTACGGGTTGGCTGGTCTTTATCCGTCATTTGAATCCGCTCAACCGTCAGAGATGGGTCGCCAAAACTCACCGTCACCGCTCCAACATCAACCTGCGCACCATAGCTCTTGGACAACACAAACTGCAAACCGCGGCGCAGGTGTCCATCCAGCATCAATGTTGTGTATAGCCACACAGCAATCAGAAGGATTGTGATCGGAATCACCGCCTCAAGCCGGATCGGCCCCTTTGCTTTCGGAGATTTCTTGGCGCTTTGTTTGGATGTTTTTGGATCGTTGGCAATTTTTTCAGTCATTTGCGGGCTCTCGTCATCAGTATTTAAAGAGGATATCGTGAACTAACAAATAGATACCAAGTTGAAGGTTTCATTATGATCCGTACAAACTATCGTAGCTGGCGTACCATTTATAGAACGCCGTTGCCTTGACAGCCTTCCAAAACTTGGTGTTTTGGTACCGCCGCACGATTTCTACCCGGTATTTAACAATCAAAACTCTGGATACGACAAATATCACCGGCATTAATACGATCGCTGTCATTCCCGATCCCATGACAATGGAATTATTGAAACGGGTTAGAGGTACCAGGGGCATATTATACATCGTGGTGAAAAGCCCCTTCAGCGCTGAAGACTCCAGCACCATCGCCCCCATAGCGGCAAACACAGGGTCCATCAGGTAAGCGACAAACTTAAAGAAAAAGGCGGCCAGGAAGGCGGCGCCCGCCTGAATCCTGAAAACTAAAATCAATAAAAATATCAGCAACGTCTGCAGGGAGAGCGTGGGCGACATGCCAAGGACAAACCCGGCCGCGATGCCCCACGAAATTTGATTCGTTCCAGTTTCTGAGTTTAAGAGTTTGATCAATCCAAAGATTTGCTTTAGCAGAATCGTCAAGGTCCACATCCTTTCAGCTAACAAAGATCAGCAACGCTCCATTATTTTCATAAAGATGATTGAAGTCCAGCACTAAGTGGAGGCTTTACGGACTCCGTTCCATGAAAAATAGAGGCTGAGTTTTCTAAGCTTCTGCGAATCTCGCTTGGACGTATCAAAAAATTAATCTTATCAGGAAAAAATATGCTTGAGCTTGATGCGGACCACTCCAAAATCAATTTCATCCAGAACTGTCTTGTGGCTTTCAAAAAAGGCGAATTTGAACGACCTAAATCGTCTCTCGATTTAAAAGCCGCATTAATTCGCAACACATATAGTGTGGAATTTTGATGAGTGGCATACTTCGTGACGCTGCAAAAGATTTGGCTTCGTAGTTTTGATAGAAGTGAGGGCGTTCCCTGGACACTTTCACGAGGCATTTCAGCGCGGGTTCGCAGACTGCCATGCTCGCAAGAGATCTTAATGCGCCTGTCGTACTTTTAATGTCGATCGCGGCAAATTGCGGCGAGCGCACGACAAATTCTATTTCTGCCCGATTTGCTGATTTCCAGTACATAAGATCATCACGGCTAGGGAGAGAAAGGACGAGTGCGTTGCACATCGCCGTCTCGTAAAGGATGGCAAGCTCTTTTTCCACAAGTCGATTAGATAATAAACTTGATCCCGCAAGTAGATAGTTGGCAATACCAGAGTCAAACATAACGTACTTCGACAGATCCGTGTCACTCTCCCATAGGCGGATTTTGTGCGCCACCCGTGCGCCAACAGTCTTCGCCACCAGTCGCTTCACCTCGATTCGGGAGACATGGCTCGCCTGTAATCGAGCGTATTTTAAAGTATCCATGGAATGACGACATAGAATTCGCAAAAAATCGTGATATTGATAAACTGCGATTTTCTCTCCGAGAATCGCTTTGACATTTTCCTCGATCGTTGTTGTGAGATCTTGAACCACCGCAGCGATAGCTGTCTCAGATTCACCCGTCAGAAATGACGAAAGGACACGAGGCATGCCCCCCAGTCGAATGAATGTTCCAAATCGATCATGAAGCTGAGAATGTACGTAATCCGTAATTGGTGTTAGATCCGAAAGTGAGGTTTGCTCCATGCAATCGATGAGGATCTGATCGCCACTTGCGGCTAGAAATTCTTTGAAACTGATGGGGTAGAGATCGAAATATTTTTTCCGACCTGTAGCCGCGTTTTTTGGCGAAATATTTTCAAGATTTGAGCCTGTAAGGATAAATCGCATCTGATCGGAATATTGAGCCAGGTTTTGTATTGACTCCATGACTAGGGGATATCGATCACATTCATCGACAAAAACAATCATGGGTTTTCCTCGAGCGATACGGCGGATATTAGCGAGGAATTCATGACCATCATCGTCGGTCCCAAAAAAATCCCGACCATAATAGCGTCTACCAGACACCTCAGCCGAGGTAGCATGCAGAAGATTCACTCGAATGATGTCTTGAGGGTCGCAAGTCTCAAGACATCGTTCAATAAAGGCTGTTTTGCCGACCTGGCGGGCGCCGCGGACTATAACTACCTGATGATTCAGATGATTTAGAGATTCCAGGAAGTTTTTTTCTGAGCTTCTGTTGATCCACATGCCAGCGCCACCTTTCAAAAATGATATCAATTTTGTCATATTTATCTATAAATTGATATTAATTTCAAGCTGACCCGACCTCCGGTTGCTAAAAAATGTCCGTCACCGATCCGTTGGTTGCAGGTCGGCGGAATCGCTCCTGCCAACTTTTCCACGAAGTCTCTCTGGCTCATCACGAGTGACTTGGTGCCGTCGTTCCATTTCCTCTTAAGCTTAAGTTCCACATCACTTCGATCTGGATCGCCTGGCTGGACATAGCTTAGAAGCGAGAGATTCACGGCGGATCTTGCCCCGTAGTGAAATAGCTGTCTTAAACCGGCACGATCTGAGCCCTCAATAGATACCGCAGCGTGCAGTGAAAACCACTTGTAGCGTAAATTCAGCCAGCTCTGGATCGATATGATATCAGGATCTGGATGCTGGTACGAAGGATTGGCCAGAAGTCGACCCTTGCGGCGGTAGGCCTTGGGCGCTCTGGGGATAAACGGCAGCAGCACATTGAGATCATCCTCCTCGGGCGGCCCAGTCTCGTTTTAGCTTAGAGTCCAACGACCTCGTCCAAATCAAATTCAGGGAACAATTCCTTGATTTTAGCGAGTGTCACGAGTTCTGGGTTTGCGGTCTTTGATGATTCAAGCCTTTGATAGCTAAATAAATTCTTAAACCCGAGGCGCTTTGCGGTCTCTTTCTGCGTGAGGCCGCGAGCAGCGCGAAAAAATCTTAAGCGCAGCGCGAACGCAATTTTCGGCTCAACGGATATTTGAACAATGTTTCGCCCTTTAACGGTTTTTTTGGGTGGCTGGAAGTTCGTTTTGCTGTTGGAGGGTTCGTCAAGATGTAGATTTAATGCTTCGTGCATATTTTTTTTTAATTCGTCTAATGTTTTTCCCTGGGTAAAACAACCATCCAGCTCGACGCATTTAGCCCAATAAATCGACCCCTCTTTGGTGTATTTAAAATGGTATTTCATTTGCCTTGATTCTCTTTCGTTCTCAGTCGCTTTAGCAGCGCGTGTTCTGTGCCTTTAGCCAACTCCCGATGCATCGGAATTGTCTCTACTTGGCCGTGTTTACCGACAGCGATATGACTGCCTTTTTGTCGGAGAACTAGCCATCCATCTTTAAGGAATAACTTCAGCATGTCCTTGCCGCTCATTGGCATAAGACGATCCCCTACCGCAGTCGCCATTATACCAATTATACTTGGTATGTGGCAAATAAATGTTAATGGCCAGATATGCAAGTGACATATGACATTTGACGGATGAAAATTCAGTCGTCCTCACGAAGACCTACTGAAATGGAACCTGCGAGTCAATTTAATTCAACTTTTTCAGCCTGTTGTCTTCGGTGGACGGATTATAATGTCGTTGCATGAGTTTTTAGACACTACGCGGGACGGGCGCAAATTCGCGCAAGATGTCGGTAGGATTTCGCCAATAATTTGAACTTAACATCGCTGCCACCTTCACGATCAGGATGTAGACACAACGCCATGCTGTGATAGCGCTGCTTCAAATCCTCCGCGGAAGGAAAATCTTCAAACCCCATAAATTTTAGCGCCTCGAAATCCTGGGCTGACTTTCCGATCGGTCGTTTGATGGTAGGGGTCGGGGTCGGATTTTCGGCGCGTCGCTTCCGGAATCCCTCACGCATGGTTTCGGCAGCACGATGCCCATCGTAATCATCTGCACGATCCCTTGTGGCGCGGGATTGGCGCGGAGACCTAACCCAAAATCGCTCACTGGCCTCAAGCAATAGATCAAAAACGCTCGTCAATCGCTGTTGAACGCTTAGATATTCCGCCCGGACATTGTGCAAAAACGCCCTAATGGATCGACCCTCAAGATCCCTTGGCAATTCATCGGGCAATCGTTCTAATCTGGGCCATGGCCCAAGGTCTCCGAGTGTGTGCAGTTCAAAATTTAAAGTTAGCATGATTTTCCACAGGCAGGTTTCTGTGGCTTTCAGCGGATAGCCAACAAGATTTTTTCGTCGCCAACACTCCAACAGTGCCGCCCGAATCTTTGCCGTGTGGGCCTCATCGTATGGCGAAAAAACAGCTTCTGGCATCAGCGTTCCTGAAAAAGGCCCCGAGGCGGTAGACGTACTAGTGCGAAACCACGCTCCCCGACGCTCGGGGCTAAGGATAGTCAATCTGAATTTGAGTGTACTTTCAAGAGCACGAATGCGTCCCGAGAGGTCCGTCAAAGCATCTTGAGACTGACCGGGACGCTCTGAAAGTTTCTCTTTGAGTTTGGATACAAACTGTTCTTTGCGGTGCAATTCATCGATCACCAGCGACAAGCAGTTGCCAACCGAACCATCGGCGACAATCGCGCTCACGAACCAATCGCTATTTGTCGGCATCAAGGCACTCATGGCTCAAATTCCCTAGAGTATTGTTACGTCATTGGCCTGAAGATTTTGATTTTCCAGATAAATGAGCTGATAGATGATTGAGGTCATCAGCAACCTCCTGGAAAGCGTCGCCCTTACGAAGCGTTGTACGATAGTCATAACGCCCCTCCGTAAGCATACGTATGTGGCGGCGAAACGCCACAGTGGGTCCAACCAGTTTGTGGGTGAAGATAATGGTCACGCCCATATTGGTCAGCACGTAAAAAATCAGGAGCACGACAGTTTGCACCTTTGTGGGACCCATATATTGACTTAAAAGATCTCGAACCTCATCTTCAACACCCGTCAACTGTAAGATGACAGCAGAAAATTTAGCCAAGTTAAAATAAAGTACACCTGCGATCGCAACCGCAAAAATCATCGACAAGAGAATGCTATATAAACCAAGCCGCACCTGAAGAAGAGGCTGCAAGGCGAAATTCTTTAAACTACGATCTTCTTTTGTTGATGGCTTTGCATTTTTTTCTACCGATTTTTCCATTGTCTCACTCCTGCAGATTTTATCTTGTCTCAAATGTAAACGTTAGCTCGCCGATCATGTTCTCCTGAACCGGCATGGGTATCTGTTGAAGCTCACCAATCATGCAATCAATCATACCTCCATGGGTGATGGAACCTCCGCTTTTTTTGGCCTGACGAATGGTGCCTGTTTTGGCGGAGGCGAGAATCTGCAATACAAGATCTCCTTTCAGATTGTCGTCTTGATTTAACGCCTGGAGATAACAAGCGCGTAAATTTCGGTCGAACGCCGCCAACGCCCCTGATACATCCCTCGCATACATATTATGCCTGAAGAGGTTCACCTTATAAAACATGCCAATCTGTCGGGTGAAGGAACTTGTCGCACGCAGTGTTTTGTCGTCCGAATAATCGCGCGACGCCCCGTCGATCACTTTTTTTCCCCCGATGACTTTCTGAATCGTACCGGTAAAGCCATTGACCACTGCGGCCACACTGCTGGATTCGGCGTCGTTTTTTTCCGCGTAGGAATTTGGAATCATTGAAAATTTGACCGTCAACCCATCAGGCCCCGAGGGTGTCAGAATCCACAGCCCCAAATTGGACAGCATGATCCTCGGCACAAGGACCTGCAGCGGCGCCTTGGAATTGCCGCTCCACACACGCCGTTGACCCATGCCGTCCACAAACTCAATCCTATCGATACGGTACTTGCCGCTCGGAAGTTTCCAAATCTCCCTGGGCGCTGCGTCCGCGGCGGTCTGTGTGTTCGAAAATGTGTACATCTTTTGCTGAATGATCCCATACAGAATCACCTGTACATTTCCGGTTGCTGAGCGAGGAAATCCTGAGGCCAGAGTTTTAACAAAGAACCCACCTTCTTTTTTATCGAAGAACTCGCCGCGCCACTCCTTGAGAGCTGCCATTGGAGCCGCACCACCGTCTGCAGTCCATGCTCCCAAGAATATCACCCATGCAAAACGTTTAAAAATATGTCTCGCAAGACTCAAAGGTTGATCTCCCCAAGCTCATCAACAATTTCAGCTTGGGATGCGACTTTTTTGAGTTCCTCTAAAAAAACACGCTTTTGCGCGGTGAGATTGCGCCTGGCGCCCTCAATAAATGCCACTTGAGCCCACGTTGGCATACGCGATAAAGCCAAAGTCAATGCTGACTGGTTTTTTTGGGCCAAGTGATCGATCAACCCTGTCGCAATTTCGCTCAGTCCGGTATTTCTTGAGATGCTGTAGTAGAACAGTGTCTCGATATTCGGGTGACTGATACTCGGCGGATACTTCATCATGTGATTCAGGGCGATATTCGCTGCAAACACGTTGATCGATGAGACTGTGAGTTGACGAAGTTCCTCAGGGGGGCAAATAGCAAGATAATTCAAAAAGTCACTGCTCGCTTGCTCCGGATTCAGAACAGCCATGGCCTGAGCGAATTCTTCGTCGTTTGTTTTAAACAAGCCCTGTCGCACCAAAGAATAGGCCGAGGTCATACGGTTGGCTTGAACCGCACTCGCCATCACAGGAATCAAGAGTTCGTCCTCTTCATCGTCAAAAACCGCGCGATTCATCTCACGCTCGATGGCACCACGCATTACTTTCCCGGGTAGGGCTGCGGCCATCTGCCAAGCAAGTTGCCTTGCGAGCGGTCGGCCCGACGAAACCATCTGCTGGAACAATGCCTCTTGGGGTGTAACCGGCCCTGAAATATATAGCATCACAGCATTGACCAATTGAGTGTTTTCATACTTAATGATGCCTTCTTGCAGCGCTTGGTACAGGACTTTCTCGGCCATGGACCACTGCTTGCGTTTAGAAATGAGCTTGCGCACATCACGGGCTGTCTCGCCACCAAAATCAATTCCAGCCTGCAGCGCATCCTCAAGGCTCATGTCTTTCGTGACCGCAGGAGGTTGCTTGGCGTTTGACGCGCCACCCGATGACGACGTCACACACGACGAGCCCACAAAAAAACCAAGGACGATCGTCAAAATTATTTTCATCGCTGCCCCCAAGAAAGTTTATCTGAACGAATGTCCAATGGACTATGAGCGTTCCCGGGATATGACTGCGACCATGCCGCCGCCGAGTTCCTGAGATATCTGATTGAGATCGACCTCGATTATACCTGTTTCAGCCTGCAAATGGAAAGAAACAACCGGTGGTTGCCCTTGACTCACGGTGATCCTCTTGATACCCCCGCGGCGATGGAGGTCAAACAAGCTCGACAACTGGATTCTCTTCGGCGGCAATGCATCAATGGAAATCTCTGCATCAAACGCAGCCCCGATGGTGCAAGCAAAAACTCTCAACGCACGCACAGGCTCAGCAAC
>JBILMN010000024.1:0-29122 GCA_044375465.1 Oligoflexales bacterium
TTGTCGCCGGTGCGCATCCTTCTGATGGCGGCTGTGGCATCAATCCCGATGACGCTGTCATAAGGTCCGGTCATGCCGAGATCTGTGACAAATCCGGTGTGCTGACCGAGGATTCTGTCGTCGGCCGTAGGAACATGGCTGTGAGTTCCGTAAACCGCTGAAACTTTTCCGGTTAAATATTGGCCAAGGCCTTGTTTTTCGCTGGTAGCCTCAGCATGCACATCCAAGACCCTGATCTTGCAGTAGGAAGGAATCAAATCCAGCATCCGGTCGACCATGTCAAACGGCGAAGAATTCTCACCTTTCATGAATATTTTCCCGAGAAGATTCATCACGGCCACGCGGACCCCAGACTTGGTTTCGAGCAGACGAACGCCCCGCGACGGCTCGTCTACGTTGGACATGTTGGCTGGCAAAACAATCTGCGGGTGATCACGAAACTCATAGATGTCTTTTTTGTCCATCCAATGGTTGCCCATGGTAATGCAATCAACACCCATGGGCCCGATGAGTTCTTCAAATATTTTTTTTGTGATGCCAAAACCACCAGCGACGTTTTCACCGTTCACGATGACAAAGTCAGGATTGAAGTCGGCGCGGGCCTGCTCAAGGCCCTTGGCAAGGGCGTGTCGGCCCGGCCGGCCCATCACGTCCCCGATCGTAAGAATTCGAATCACTTCGCGTAATCCACAAACTTGGCTTCACGAATGACCGTGACTTTGACCTGTCCTGGAAACGTCAGTTCTGTCCTCATCTTGTGGGCAATGCTGCTTGATAGGTCAATGACCTGCTGATCAGTGACCTGCATGGGGTTGACGATCGCGTGAACTTCCCGTCCTGCCTGAATGACGAATGCCTCGTTGACGCCGCCAAAATCACGGACCACTTTTTCCATGTCGGCAAGGCGCTTGACGTAGGTCTCAAGAATTTCTTTGCGGGCACCTGGACGGTTTGCCGACAGGCTATTGGCCGCGTAGAGAACGACGGCGTAGGGTGTGGCATTGTTTAGGTCTTCGTGATGGTGCATGCGGATTGCTTCCACGACGTCGCTCGATTCCTGATAGCGCTGGCAGAATTCGGCGCCAATGTCTGAATGGTGACCCTCGGTTTCTTGGTCGACGGCTTTACCGATATCGTGAAGGAGCCCACAGCGTTTTGCTTTCTTGACGTTCAGTCCCATCTCGCCAGCAATAATGCCGCAGATGTGGGCCGTCTCAATACTATGTTGGAGAACACTTTGCTGTCCGGCTGTCCGGTATTTGAGTTTACCGAGGGCCATGATCAATTCGGGGTGGAGATCCGTGATGCCGGTGTCAAAGCTCGCCTGCTCGCCTTGCTCACGGATGACGAGATCAAACTCGCTGATGACGCGTTTGACAGTTTCGTCAATGCGTGCCGGGTGAATACGCCCGTCACCGATCAGCCTTTCAATCGTCAGTTTTGCGATTTCACGACGCACGGGATTAAAGCAAGAGATAATGACGGCTTCTGGAGTGTCGTCGATAATGAGGTCCACGCCAGTTGCTTGCTCAATGGCCCGGATGTTTCGGCCCTCGCGACCAATGATGCGCCCTTTTAAGTCCTCGCTCGGTAGGGCAACCACGGTGATGGTTGAGTCACTCACATACTCACCGCTAATCCGTTGAACCGCAAGACTGACGACCGCCTTAGCGCGCTTATCGGCTTCGGCCTTGGCGTCAGCCTCGATCTGGCGGATGAGCTCCTGGGCGTCTTTTTTGGCCTGGGTCTCCAGGGATTTGACCAGTTCGCGTTTGGCCTCTTCTTGGGACATGTTGGCGATGGATTCAAGGGTTTTGCGAACGCTTTCAAGGGAGACTTCGCAATCTGAGCTAAGCTTTTGGTAGCGCTGTTCTTCTGATTGCGCTTTCTTTGAAAGCCCCTCAAGTTCCTGCTCACGACGCTCAAGCTGTGAAATTTTCTTCTCGAGAGTCTCCTCACGGCTTTTTAGTTTTTGCTCGAGCTTCGAGATTTCGCCGCGACGCTGACGGGATTCTTCTTCAAATGATTGTCTAGACTTGCGACTTTCATCTTTGGCCTCCCGCAATGCGGCTTTGACCATCTCGTCGGCCTCTCGCCTGGCTTCATCCAGCACACGTTGAGAATCAAGGCGCGCTTTTTCAAAGGCCTCAGTCAGTTGTTTTTTGTGAAAGAACACACCGAGAACGAGCATTCCTACCAGAATGCCAATGATCACAACAAGTAGCGTACTCAAATCCATATCCTCCAGCTCGCGAATCTCGCGAACGGTCCACTGGTTTTAAAAAAAACACCAAAAACCCAAGAATCAAACATGGGTTAAGGCAGTTATCATACCCGTGTTTGGGGCCTTTGGTAAACCGTCTATTGATGAAATAGTGACGAAACACCCACCCCTGACGGTGGTCGGGAGTGGGTGTTTTATCATCAACCTCAGCCCATCAGATCAAGGTTGAATTTCTAGACTTGTGACGTCTCAGTTCTTAGTAACCACAAATTCTGCACGGCGGTTTTTGGCCCAAGCATCTTCAGCATGTCCTTGAACAACTGGCTTTTCTTCGCCGTAGCTGATGGTGGACAGACGGGCAGCTTCGACGCCGAGCTGTGTCAGGAAGTTTTTGACCGATTGAGCACGGCGCTCACCGAGAGCAAGGTTGTACTCGACGGTTCCGCGCTCATCGCAGTGGCCTTCGATTTGGATGACGGCGCTTTTGCTGGATTTCATGCCTTCAGCCATGGCTGTCAGTGTGCTTTGCGCCTCAGATGTCAGCGTGTAATCGTCAAAGCCGAAGTAAATAGGGGTTGTCTTGAGCTCGGCGTTGGCCGATGTATCCGTAGGCGTCGCGGCGTTCTCTGTAGAGACAGGAGCAACTGGTTCTGCAGCTTTTTTCTTGTCATCGGTACAAGAAGAAAGGCCCAAGGTGATTACAACAGCGGTCAATGTGGACTTCAAAAGCATCGGTGTTCTCCTCAAAATAGCACTTTATTAAATAAAACATTCAATCAAACTGTTAATCAAACTTTGGTGATCGACGTCCTCAGTCAGGCCGCTTTAGGATGAGATCTTCGGCAGCCTATTTTCTGCGAGTCCATACTGTGCCTAGTCAAAAAAAAAAATGCAAGTGGTCCCTGGCACATGGCGACGTGATCAAGCTCAGGGCATGCTTTAAGCTTGCGCGTGCATTCGCGTCGTCCCCCTGTTAAATCTTTGACCGCAGTGCCTCGAGCAGCTTGTACTGAATGCCTGAAAAACTACCAGCTGACATAAAAATCACAGCATCTCCGGAGCGGATATTTTCAACCATTTTATGAAGAAGCTCGTCATTTGATTGAAAGGCGTGGGCCTTTGGGCCAATATCCCCGGCAAGAGCAAATGTGTTCATTCTTTGATCAGCCGGGATTCTCTGATCCTCCGGGCATGGGCCGATATACACCTGGTCGGCAAGGCCAAGCTTTTTAACATAGTCTTTTTGGAAGGTATTACGGCGGCTTGTGGCGTTTTTGGGTTCAAACGCAACGTGCAATTTGCGTTTGGGGTAGACGGCCTTAAAACCCTCAATCACAAGACCCACGGCCGTTGGATGGTGGGCAAAGTCCTCAAACACGTCAATATCTCCGGCATGACCCAAGTGATCAAGGCGTCTGGCCACACTTTTAAATGCAGCAATGGCTCGGGCTAGGTCCTCTGCCCGGACTTTTTTAATCAATCCAGCAGTGTGGAGGCTCTCGACGGAGGCTACAACCTGACAGATATTCGCCAGCATGTGCTTTCCAGATAGTGTTGTTTCGATGTGGAGTGCGCCCCAGGTTTTTGTGTGGATCGCCGCCTCCCAGACCTGGGTGCCACGGTTTTTTTCCCGAGCTTTCCATGCCCCAAGCCACACGTCAGCCGTTTGGTCTAGTCCTGTCGTGGAGACCTTTACGACGCGAGCGCTGGGAGTGACGCGCGTGAAAATATTTCGCACTCTGACGTCATCCCAGTTGGCCATAATGGTTCCGTCTTTGGGCACGAGTCTTGTGACGTTATCAAATTGTGCCTCGATGGCCTCGACACTTGCGTAGATGTCTGCATGGTCATACTCAATGTTATTTAAAATCAGGTGATGGGGATGATAGTGCAAAAACTTTGGACCCTTATCAAAGAAAGCCGTGTCATACTCGTCCCCTTCAATCACAAATGTTTTGCCGCCGCCAAGGCGAAAACTGCGGGGAAAATTATGAGGAATACCGCCAATCACAAATCCAGGATCTTCGCCGAGTTCGCTCAGAACATGAGCCATCAAAGATGACGTCGTGGTTTTGCCGTGAGTGCCGGTGACCACAATGGCCACGCGCTTTGATAAGACCTGATCACCGGTCAGCTTTGGAAAACTCGTGTAGGGGATGCCACTGCGCAGCAATGCCTCCAGTTCCACGTGTCCCCTCGACAACGCGTTGGCCACGACCACCAGATCAGGCTTGGCGTTGGTAAGGTTTTCGGCGCTGTAGGGTGTTAATACCGGGATTTTAAGTTCTTCAAGCATTGTCGACATGGGTGGATAGATGGCGCCGTCGCTGCCAACGACCTCATAGCCTGCCTCCTGGCAAAGTCCCGCCACGGCCGCCATGCCGGTGCCACCAATGCCCATGAAATAAATTTTCGCGCCCTTTTTTAGTGCCAAAGGTGTAGGAGGTGTCGGTGTTGTCACAATTGTCATGATGATGTCTCCAATTGTTGTCGTCGAATGGACCAGGTCAGTTGCAGGCCGTTAATGATACCATGTGCCCCAAGGACCAAAGGTTTGTTGGGGGAGACGTGACCAAATAGCGGCGTATGAAACGTCGGAAGCTTGTAGCGTTGACTGATTTCCTCCATCAAAACAGGAGGGTTATCTTTGAGCTCGCCGCCACATTCCGTAAATGAACCAAGAATCAGCGATTGGACGTCGCGCAAAAGGCCTGATTGTGACCATTGATTAAGCATTCTCAGGGTGCGTCCAGGATTTTCGCCAATATCTTCAAAGTATAATATATGACCCGCTAGGCTTTTTGGCATGAATTCCGTGCCAATGAGGGAGGTTAGCACCGACAGGCATCCTCCAAACAGCCGTCCTTCCAACCGTTGTGCCAACCGTCCTGCCAATCCAGACACCGTGCCACCACAGGCTGCAAGATCAAAGCAACCGCTGGAAGTGTCGCCTCTCAAGATGGCGACCAACTCATCAACATCTTCAGTGCCATTTCTTTTCCAGGTTGTTGTGGCTGGCATTGGGCCGTGAATGGACAACCTGCCCGTCTTGGCGTAGAGAGCCGATTGAGCGGCGCACACATCGCTGAAACCGATGATGGGTTTGACGGGCGCCCGGGCAACGTCCTCCCACGGAATGAGGTCTAAGAGGTCGCTTGCGCCGTAGCCACCGCGAGCCCACATGACGGCGTCACTGACCGGTTCGAGCAGAGCGTTGATCAATGCTTGTGCGCGATCTTTGATGCTGCCGGCGGTCCATGTCCAAGTTTGCTGCGTCATGATTTCGTCAAAAAGGATACGAAATCCTGCCGCTTCAAGTTCCTTGATGCGGGCCGGCAAAAGCCCCTCGCGGTCGGGGGCTGAACCCTTGATGATCCGTATGGTCCTCACGTTCATGTGAAAACAATGCTCCCATTTGAGGGCCATTATGTGAAATAATGGCTCGCTTGCGGCGATGGATAAAGTGGCATCAAGCCAACGTCCAAGGAGAACATTGTACCAAATTCTACCAAACTCTAACAAATTCGGTCTGGCTCTCAATCACGAGAATGAACCAGAACAAACAACGACAATAAATAACGACAATAAACAACGACAACAACAATAGATGGGCTGATGATATGTCGTACAAATTTGATTGCAGATATTTCAACGGTTATAAACCGTGCCAATTCAAGCGCGCCTGTGCCGGATGTCCCCACTATGACCGCGTTACAACGAGGGTTTGCATTGTTTCGTTGGAGGCGTTAGGGGCTGTTTTGCGGTCAACCGTATTGCTTGAGCCACTGCGTCAAGCTTATCCCAACGCCCATGTGACCTGGATCACCTACCCATCAGCCAAATCCCTGCTTGAGCACAATCATCAAATTGATCGGCTACTGCTGGTGGACGGTAAAAATTCCCAAGTGTTTGATCATTTGGAATTTGATGTGTTGATGGCTGTGGATAAGAGCATGGAAGCCGGTGCACTTGCTGAGCGGATCAAAGCGGGCAAAAAATTCGGATTTGGTCTTGCGCCGCAAGGTCATATCAGACCCTTCAACCCGGAGGCCCAATATCAGTACGCATTAGGTCTTGATGATCATTTGAAGTTTAAAGTGAATCAAAAACCTGAGACCCAGCAGATCACCGAGTCCATGGCTCTACCATGGACACGTAGCGAGTACATTCTGGATCTGACTGATGCTGAAAAAGCCGAAATCACTCGCCGTCGATCACTCGTCTTACAACCGGGGACCAGGGGCATCATTGGTTACAATACGGGCTGTAGCCTATTGTTTCCTTATAAAAAGTTTACCGTTGAACGCGGCGTCGAAGTGATCGCCGAATGGCGTCGCCGTTTCCCCGACTATACGGTGGCTTTATTGGGGGGGCGTGAGGATACGGATCGACAGGCGCAGATGAAGCTCGCCTTTGCAAGTGATGCCCGCGTGGTCAACACGCCCACCACCGAGGGTTTGCGCAGTGGGATGCTTTGGATGGCCACAGCTGACATGGTGCTGTCGGGTTGCTCTCTGGGCATGCATATTGCGATTGCCCTCAAAAAGCATGTGATCGCATGGTTCGGAGTGAGTTGTTTACAGGAGGTGGATCTTTATGACCGCGGTGTTCGCATCCAGTCAGATGTTTCCTGCTCACCATGCTGGCGCAAGAGTTGTGATCGAGAGCCTAAGTGTTATGACCGAGTGGAACCCAAACTCATTGGCGACGAGACGGCCAAAATTCTTAAGGAGCTTCGTCTATGACAGCCCCAAGACTAACGTCTGGTTTTGTGCGTGATGCCCTGCGCGGCAAAGCTAAAGTGATTGCGCCCAAATTCGATGAAACCCGTCCCCTAAGGCACATCAGCACAGACTCTCGCGCAGTGGGACATGGTGATCTTTTTGTCGCCTATAAAGGCGAGTCGTTTGATGGCCATGATTTTATCACGCAGGCCGTGCAAAAAGGCGCGGCTGCGGTTTTATGCGAGAAATATCCTGCCGACGCCACCCAAGATGGTATTGATATTTTCTTGGTAGAAAATACTCTTGAAAGCTTCAGGTTGATGGCAAGGCATTGGCGGGAGTGGGTGGATCCGACTGTCGTCGCAGTGGCTGGCAGTGTGGGTAAAACCACGACCAAGGACATGCTGGCCGCGATGCTTGCCGGTAAATACAAAAACATGATTGCAACCCAGGGCAGTCAAAATGGTGACCTCGGTATACCGATCACCCTCATGACCATCAAACCAGACACCGAGGCCGCAGTCATTGAGATTGGCATCGATGCGCCGGGACATATGATTCAGCACATTGACGTTGTGCGTCCAGAGGTAGCTTTGGTGACGGCGATCTCTGAGGAGCATTTAGAGTGGCTCAAAGACCTTGCCACCATCGCTCACGAGGAAAATCTGATTTTGCAGGAAACTGCGAAAGCCGGCGGGACTGCGATCATCAATCTCGATGATCCATGGATCAAGCCTCTGCTTCATTCAATCAAAGAGCAAGGTAAAATCGGTTTTACCCTCGGAGGTATTCCTGGTCCGCATACGATTGCGGGTCGCCTCAAAGGCGACACCCTGGATATTGAAGGACTGGGGCGGCAAAAATTCTCACTAAAATGTCCACTGCCTGGTGATCACAATGCGAGAAATCTCTTGGGCGCAGCTGCTGCCGCGCTGGTCATCGGCGTGACCCCTGATGAAATGGAAGAGGGGCTATCAAGTTTTGCCCCTAGCGGTGGGCGCAGTCAAATGGAGTCATTGTCATCAGGTGTCAGGGTGCTTTGTGATTTTTATAACGCCAACCCTGCCAGTATGCGGGCTGCGTTTAGCGTTGCCGCCAAAGATCGCCAAAGCACAGGGACCCTATGGCTTTGTCTGGCTGACATGAAAGAGCTCGGCACGGCCGAAGAAACCCTACATCGAAGTTTGGCCGCAGATATCGTGACCATTGGAGGCAATGTACGCGTCATGCTTTACGGCGAACGCATGAAGTGGTTGGCTGACGAGCTGGCAAAAAAACATGTAGCTGCGACATGCTTTCTTTCTCAGGAACTGCTTGCAGCAGATCTGAAAAAACAACTAAAGCCCAACGACATGGTTGTGATCAAGGGATCCCGGTCCATGCGGATGGAAAAAGTTTGGGATGCACTGCGGGCAAATGCGTAAGCGGTCTTTTTTTTAAGACTGACTTAAGTATTTCACAAGCCGCAGGTAGTCACGGCTTGACTCTAAAATTTGCTCGGCCATCAATTTATAAAATCTTTGGTAAGCCCCCTTGTTTCCCGCGGCTGCCGCATCGATATATTTGGCTCTAAGAATGGGGGGGATTAACGTGATGGGATATCCATTTTGGAGCAAGATAACATTGAACGCAAGCCTTGCTGTGCGCCCATTGCCGTCAACAAACGGATGAATGTTGACGAGTTTTATGTGCACCTCTATGGCCCGCTCGATCGGGTGCAGATTTTGGGACTCTGATATGAGCCACTCATCAAAAGACCGCATTTCAAAATCAATATGGAATCAAAAGCATCAGCGTGACCCAGTGCCTCAAGGTGCTCTCGCAGGGGCTTACCGCTCACGGTGAGCCCATCTTCCAAGATCGCCTTTGTTTCGCTTTCAGTTAAGGTGTTTCCTTCAAGGGCATTGCTAGACCAGGTTAATCCGATACGAAAGTAATGCCTTAATTGGTTGATGGTATGTTCTGAAAAGGGACGATACCGATCAATTTCCACCTTCAGTTGGTCGATCTTTGCAATTTTTTTTTGTTTAACTGTTTCAGCGAACTCATGTTTATGGCTTTGTCGGTGGATGAATGGTTTCTTGTCTGGAATAAAGTCTCTGTAACCACGCCCGGTAGCGGGTTGCAGCGATCCAAGAGGTTTTTTCGGACATGGGAATCTTGCCAGCCAGGACGTCTTCTTTGGGAAGTTTCAGATGGTCTTTCGGCAGAACAAGATACTGATTTAAGTCGCTGGCCACTGGCCACGGGGATGTTTCAAATAAGGGGGCATCCATGGGTTTTGCCGTCTCAATTTGAGCTGCCCCCAGCGTCGTAAGAAATGGCGCAACCTGTGTTTGTGCCGTGAACGTTTCTATGATGTCCGGTAGTTCGTCTCGGCCGCGCAGGCGCTCAATGATTCCCCCGGTCAGTGTGAGAGAAATATGCGACAACATCCGCTCCCATTTGAGTGGGTCCCCTTCGTAGGGTGACTTCCAGGTGGGCTCAAGATTGCCGTGATCGCCCATGACGATAAGAATCGTCTGCTCCCAAAGCCCAGCTTGTTTGAGGTTTCCAACAAATAATTCAAGTGACTCATCAAAGTATTTGAGCGTCTTGTGTTGCGGATGAGGAGCCACAAAAGATTTGGTCTCAATCGATGCGTCATCGGGTAGGGCCCATGGAATATGGTTCGTCACCGTCAGAATCATTGGATAGATGACAGCCACGGACTTATCTGCAGCCGTCTGAGCAATCAAACTAGTGCCGCGGTCAAAGACGGCCAAATCACTGATGCCCCACCCAGTTTTTGGAGCAGTCGAGCCAAAGTCAGACTTTGTCAGAAATTGACTGACGCCCTGGTGTGACCAGAAAGATTTTTGACTGTCAAACTGTTCGTCGCCGCCGTGGATCCATAGGGTTTTGACAGCCGGATCATTGCGGAAAATGCCGGGAAGACAAGGAATATTTGCTCCAGGGAATGATCGCATCAAAGACGTGTCGGTTGCCGATGGTGTGCCACACCATGCGGCCTCTTGCCCTCCTCTTGTCACCGGTCCGGAGCTATAGGCGTGTGTGAAGCGAACGCCCATGCTTTGCAAACGGTCTAAGCCCGGAGTGATAGAATCGCCGTCTTTGGGTCTTGGACCTGTGTCAGCATCGCGTAAGGATTCAGATAAGACGACGCCCACGATGACAGGCCGACCGCTACGACGAATGCGGGCCACCTCAAGCGTGATGGCTTTGAGCATCGGGTTAGGCGAGGAGACGTCCGGCGCGGTGAGTGGGCCGTCGGTCTTGGTCAGGGTCTTAAATAAATCCATTTCCTCCGCGGAAACGTCCACAATAGTGGGCTTTTTACCAAGGTTACTATAAAGGGCCTCAAGGTAATTTGCCTGTAGGGGCTCAATAATAAACCAGTCCACTCGCCAGTGGATGTTGGTCGTGTGTGCCATCAATGACATCAAAATCACAGCCAGAAAGCGAGCTGCAATCTGCCGCTTTGCTTTGAGAACTGTGGCGGAACGTGACCAATAAGCTAGCAGGCCACCCAGCACTAAAATCACGGCTGATGAGGTTTCAATCATGCTCTCGCCATTGCTGGCAATAAACGAGCGATCAGTCAAATAACTTAAATGAAACGGAATGATCTGAAATTTGAAGAATTCGACGTAGGCTTGATGCCCTGCCGTCAGGCCTGTCCAGACAAGGATCCAGACGGTGCCTAAAAACTTCTGTAAGCTTTTTGCCGGTCGCCTCGATGAGGCCTCAAAGAACCAAAACGGCAATGATAACAACGTCGCAATCCAAAAATCACTCAGTGTTCCCGTGAGAATTTCACGCCACAAGATGCCGTGATGTCCGCTATACGTAGCCGAAAGGGGTGCCCACGACAGCAGACGGTGTAGCGAGAAGACAAGCCAGAGTGATACGAGTATTTTAAGTGTTCTGATCATTGGATCATTGTAGCATGTGAGGGTTTTCAAATTAAGGAAATATGATGTCCACGGGGCAAATCAAAATTGAAATCGAAGGCATGAGTTGTGGAGGTTGTGCATCAAAAATCTCTTCAGCGCTCCAACGGGATTCTCGTGTCGCATCAGCCGTGATTGATTTTGCGACTCACACCGGTGTTGTGGAGGGCAGTCTTTCACGCAGTGAGATCGCAAATATTGTGGAGTCCGTTGGTTATCACCTCAAAAACGAACGAGACGATGAAAACGAGCCTGCCAGCGCGCCTAGGCTAAATCTTTCAGCCGATCTGAGGCAGCTTCTAGTGGCTGGGGCTCTCACCACTGCCGTGGCATTGATGGCCATGGGTCCATGGACTTTTGCCCACCAAGAATGGTGGGAGGCGGGATTAACGACGATTTTTATGGGTTGGCCAGGCCGAGGATTCTTTAGCAGAGCCCTCAAACAGATGTCCAAAGGCTTTGTCACGATGGACTTGCTGGTGTCTTTAGGGATGCTGAGCGCATGGTTGGTGTCGGTCATCATGATGCGAGAGGGACACGAACACCTTTATTTTGAGTCGGCTGTGATGATCGGATTTTTCGTCCTGCTTGGTAAGACCTTGGAAGACATGGCCCGACGAAAATCTATTGGAGAGGTTGACCGCCTTGTCCGCTTAAGGCCTAAGCGTGTGTTTTTGGCTAAACCAGGTTCAATCCCGGTGGAAACCTTGGCTGATAATGTGGCCGTGGGTGACATCTTGTATGTTCGTCCGGGAGATATGGTGGCCTTTGATGGCGTTGTGACCGAAGGATCTTGTGGATTTGATGAATCTGTGGTGACAGGAGAAAGTGTCCCCGTGGTGCGCAGTGCTGGTGAGCGCGTGCCGTCAGGAGCGATCAATGCGTCGAGTGCAGGGGTCTTCATCAAAGTCGACCGCATCGGAGCAGATACGACCATCGAAAAGATCATCAGCCTCATTGAGGATGCAAGACTCTCGCGTCCCGCAATCCAGAAATTTGCCGACCGGGTATCATCCATTTTTGTCCCCGTGGTGATGGCTCTCTCTTCAGGGACGGCGATTCTGCTGTGGTTTCTGGGTCTAAACCTGACGGATGCCGTGATGCGCGGTCTAAGTGTTCTGGTTGTGGCATGTCCTTGCGCCCTCGGCTTGGCAACTCCTGTGGCATGGGTTGCTGGCCTTGGACGAGCTGCAAAAGCTGGCGTTCTGGTGCGGTCTTACGAGTCTCTTGAGCTTCTGCGACGTGCCAATGTTGTGATCTTTGATAAGACTGGCACTCTCACCTTTGGAAAACCCACGGTCGTCAAACTTCATCAGCAACCAAGTGCGCCAGAAAATGCGGTCTTGATGACGCTGTCGGCGCTATCACACTCAAGTCATCCGCTATCTCGTGCCTTGGCTCTTTGGATTAAAACCAATTACGACATCGCAAAAACTCCTCTAAGTAAATTGCTTGAAGATCAACCGGGGGCTGGTTTTCGCTGTGAGATCCGGTCGCAAGCAAAAGAGCTTATCACGATTGGACGTCCTGAGTTTTTAGGGACAGCCATCCCTGACTCCTGGTTGACGGCAACATCAACTGGGCGCCCCCTAGTGGCTGTCGCGATAGACCAAAGGCCCGTTTTTTTGTTTGAACTTGAAGACACCCCGCGTCCAGACGTGGATCTGGCCATCGACCACATGACAAGTCGTGGTTTAGCCGTCTACGTTGCATCAGGTGACCGAACCGCAGTTGTCAGACAGCTCACCTCGCGGTATCACGGTGTCACAGAAGCTCGAGGAGATATGACCCCTCTTGACAAAAAAAATTGGGTCGACAGCCTGCGCAGCTTGGGCAAAATCGTTGCTTTTGTGGGGGACGGCATGAATGATGCACCAGCGCTTGCGGCTGCTGATATCGGCATTGCACTGGGCACGGGAACTGACGTGGCCGCCCATAGTGCAGGACTTGTCCTCCAAAAATCCGGTATTGGCACCATCACTGAAGCCATGGATCTTTCCGTTCGCATCACGCGCGTGATTCGTGAAAATTTCTTCTGGGCTTTTTTTTACAATGTAGCCGCTATCCCCGCCGCAATGGCAGGATTTGTAACGCCCATGTGGGCGTCAGCTGCCATGGCATTGTCTAGCCTATCGGTGGTGCTCAATGCCTTAAGACTAAGGACCACGTCTTCAACGGAGTAGCCGTCTGCGTTAGGCCTACCGGCAAGTCGCAGATAGCGTACAAATTTAACAACAGAGGACGCGGGCGCTTAAAAATAAAGATCCGTTATTATTGAATTTTTAAGGGATTCCCAAAAGAAAATCTAAACTTTCAGCCTTCGAGGTTCGATAGACCCAAGTGGTGGGAGGAGGTGTCATGCTTGATCATAACTTTAATTTTGTGTCCAAATTACTTCTGACTTTGACGGTTTCGGTAGGTTTTTATGGATGTAAGAACAACTTGGCAAAACTTTCATCAGATGACCCGCCGTGTACCCCTCTAGTCTTAGCAAAACTAAAGGCAGAGCTATTGGCCACATCGCGGCAAGATCCCATGACTTCTTTGGAGCTGACACGTGATGCCGCTAGTGAAAGACTGATCAACCAGTACACGTACAACAACTTTCTTCAAAGAAATGATTTCGATGCCGCGATTGCCAAGGCTCCTGCAGAAGGCTGGCAATTAAATATGTCCAATGGCTGTATGCAATATGCAGTGAGCGAAGCCAAAAAAAATTGCGGTACCATGAATTGTGGATTTTTTTCAATCAATCCAACGAACACAAATTACATCAATTATCGAACTAAGGCGTTAACTCAATGTCAAAACGATTTCCACGCCTATGTGCAAGCGAAGTCTATCCCACCAAAACCAACCCCTCCGTCGGATGACGGCAAAAAGCCCGACGAATTCTCCGACCAAACCGATCAAAACAGCGCGAAGGATGAGGCAGCGAAGCTGCAGCGCGAGAGGAAAATAGCGGAACTTCGAGCAAAAATTACAAAATGCGAAGCTGACATCAAGCGGCAGCAAGACAGCGAAAAGGACGATCAAACTCATCAACCATCTGCAGATGAGTTTCAGGCAAATTGTGAGGCGGCTGGAGGTCATATGACGCGCCAGGAACCGCCTTATGAGTGTGTGTGTCAGCCATTTGAGGTCATAAACCCCTTCAAGGGCCTTTGTCCGCAAATTGTGTCCGACGACAGCAAGAAACCTGAGCCACCCATAACCCCACCACCAGCAGCTAAATGCGAGTGCAGCTTTCAAAACGGACTCTGCTCAAAAGTTGTTGATGGAAAAGTGGTAGCATCCTTGACTCCAATTCTGAACACCGTTACCGGTAAACAAGAAACTTGTTCGCCCGGTGGCGGCGGCGGCTACGACAATCTCTGCAATCAGCCACAGCTTAAATGTCCTTGATTTATCTGATGTTTTGAGTTGACGTAGGAATCTGATCAAACCAGCCTTGGTTCAGGGCTTCTAAAATGTGCAAGCAGGTTGCCTTTGCCCCGACCGCCAGCATCTCGCTGGCGGTGTTTTGGGTCAAGACGCCGATCCCGAACATTCCGGCTCTGATAGCAGCGCGCAGTCCATGCGGACTGTCTTCAAATACCAAAATGTGTGGATGATCTAAAACACTGACACCCATGGCCTTTGCGCACTTTAAGAAAACGTCAGGCTCTGGTTTTGGCCTTGCGACATCATCGATTCCAAAAAAGTTGTCCACTTGAATGCCGTGACTTTCAAGTGTTGATGCGATGAAAGCCCTAGGGGCATTGCTGGCGATGCCAAATGGAAGATTTGTTTGCCGCAAAAATTGAAACGCCTCACCAGCACCCGGTAGTAGGTCAATTTTATGATGTCTTTGCCGCAGAACTTCGCGTTTTAAGTCGGCTAAATGGTCTTTTGTTGCTGGCTTTCCTGCGCGATGTGCCAGGATGTCGGCGATCGCAGCAGTGGAGCGACCGGCAAGGCCTACAGTATCTGTAAGGGGCTTGCCGTAGAGGTTTTGATAGCTGATCCGCCACGCATCAAGATGCACCGACAGGCTGTCAACAACGACGCCGTCGAAGTCGAAAATGACACCACTTGGTTTTTGGGCTTCCAGGACTTGATTTCGGTTCATTGATTGCTCAGAAAAAATAAAAGAACTGTTTTTTTGGCTCAGGAGACGGACTAATGATTTACGTTTAAGACTATGTCTTATAGCGTATGATCTTATAATACGAGTAGATTCAAAGAAATGACCAGCCGCGCAGCGCGCGCTTTTTCTTGGGGATTTGATGGGTATGGACTCTCTGCTTGGGCGTCAAAATCAATGGCATACTGGCCATAGGCTGATGTGGCGGTTTTTGCTGCTGGTTCTGTTCACTTTGCCGGTGGATCAGGGCACAAAATTTGTCGCCAGGCAAGAATACCTGATGCATGAGGAGAGATCAGACACGACCATCTACCAGGGACGGCGCAAGGAGCTTTTTTCGTGGGAGGCCGCAGATTCGGGGTTGACGCTGCAACTAACCTACGTTCGTAATCACGGAGCCTCTTGGGGCGTGCTGCGAGGGCTTCCGGAATCAATTCGGGTGGTGTTGCTCTTGGTGTTTGGGGGGTTCTTTGGAGGCGTCATGGGTTTTGCCGCCCTGAAGCTGGCAGTCGCCGGCCAGCAGCGTCTTGCCAGCGCATTGATTCTCATGCTGGCAGGGGCTGTGGGCAATGGGCTTGATCGATTGCAATTTGGTTATGTGGTGGATTTGATCGCATTGAAATGGCGGGTTTTTGGACAATCCATGTCTCTTCCGGTGTTCAATGTTGCCGATATGATAATTGCTTTGTCACTGATTTTGATGGTTGGCCAAATGGTGAAAGATCAGTTGCGGCGCCCCAAAGAAATCTGAAAGTCACCCTTGTGAGCTTTAGTTGTGAGGCAGGCCCCTGTTAGAATATAAAAACTGTCTCATCTGTCGGAAAGCTCATCTTTTGATGCATAAAATACTTTATAAATATCGATGTTTTGGGAAGATTCGTTTGGCTCTTGTTCCGCTGGTGTTCTGGGGTCTGCCATTGCTCGCAGAGCCACAATTCCCCGACGTCATCCGCTCCTCAAAGGAACAAGCCAAAGCGCAGATGGCGGAATTTTCCAAGGCTCTGACGCTAGTCGATATCAAGCAGGTCAACGCTGACGAGGAAAAAGCAGTGATCTTTTTTGCTCGCGGTATAGCGCTGCTGTCCTCCGACTCAAAGGAGGCTGCCGATAACTTTATAGCTTCACAGAAACTTCTACCCGCCCATAGTGCGCTAAAGCCTCTGGTTGCCATCTACGCAGGCCGTGCCGGAATTAAGGTGCAAAATGCCCGGCAAACATTAAGTCGGCTCAAAATTGATGTCACACAAAATCCAAAAAAATCGTCTCTTTGGAAGCCTGAGCAATTTGCGCTGTTACTTGAAGTGATGATGCTCCTAAAGCAGGACGCATCCATTGCCAAGGTGTGGAAGGAGATGGAGGCCCGGGTTAGACCAGCCATGCGTTCAGAAGACCTTACTAATAAGGTCGCCCGTTACATGGAACAACGCCCTGCGACCGCTTTAAAATTCCTGACACCAGTCATTGAATCCATGGCGTCATCCTATCCGCACTCAGAAAGTGGTCGTTGGGCGTTTCAAAAATTGCAGTCGATGATGTGCGACCGCAAAAATCCTTATGTCATCAGTCAGGCCTTAGTATCGCGATTGTCGGGTAACACAAACCTAGACGATGGGCTTAAGCATTATTTAATAGAGATGACCAAAGGTCCGATGCGCGCAGCAAACGACAAGAAAATCATCTTGGACGGTATGGACCGCATCAGTTTCCTGATCCAGATCAGACTGTGGACTGAGGCAAGACGTCTCCTTGAGGACGAGATGGCTGCCCTGCGAGACGTCACACAACAAGCCAACAAAGTGCGATTAGCGCGTATTCTTATGCAGCTTGGCACCGTGCAGGCAAAGCAAGGAGACAACGAGGCAGCAGCTCAGACGTGGAGTCGGTATATCGCAACCTTTGGCGACGTGGCCGATTGGCGTGTTGCTTATGAGGGTCTTGCTGACGCCCTGGCCAGGCTTCGTGTCCACAGTGTGGCAGCAAAAATGTATGAGCTTCTGGCAAAGTCCCCCTCGGCAGATCCTGTCATTAAGTGGCATCATTTCTGGAACACCTACTTGGCTCGCGATTACCAGGGAGCTTTGGCGCTATTGGATCGGGGAAACTACGTGCCGCAAAGAGACCGTGGTATCGAGGGTGGACTTGACTACTGGCGTGCGAAAATTCTTGAGAAGTCAGGTAAAACCAAAGAGGCCGATACCCTTTACCGCAACGTGATCATGGAGTCCGGAGACTCTTTTTACGCCATACTGGTTCAAGCTAAGAAATCCGCACTCGTCCAAACCACAGAGTCGCAGACGTTTTCCACCCATGATATTTCCATGGATGCGATCCCAGAGTTGAACGCTGCAGAGACTGGAGGAGGTTCTGCAAACATTGCCGATGGCTCTCTAGCGACGACTGATTTGTCAGAGGTCAAAGCAGTAACGGCTTTAAAGAAATGGGGGCAGCTTCAGGTGGGGCGACGCATTCATCGTCTGCTGCCGGTGATCCGCGCCAAAAACGGGCGTCCGGGTTGGATTGAATCATTTCGATTAGCCACTGAACTTAAAGACTATAGCTATGGTTTTAAAGCACCCTCCATGCCAGATTCTCCCCTTCGCACGACACCGAGCGCCTTGCTGCCCCTTGCAGAGCACATGTCCCGCTATGGAGCCGACTGGAAGTGGATCTACCCATTTGCTTACCGGGAGGTTGTGGAACCTATGGCCAAGGCAGCAGATGTCGATCCATTTTTGATGCTAAGTATCATGAGGGCTGAGAGCGTCTACGACGCCGATGCTCGGAGTATCGTCGGCGCCCGGGGGCTCATGCAAATCATGCCATTTACGGCTGTGCGGGTTGCTCGTACCATGGACGACGCGCAGTTTGCGCTTGAAGACCTGCACCAGCCAGAGGTGAATATTGGTTATGGAGCTTTCTACATCAAGAAACTAATCGATTACTACAGAGGCAACACCATGCTGGCCGTTGCCGCCTATAACGGTGGGCCGACATCTGTGGACCGATGGCTGTCTCAATATAGTGATCTTGAAGTCGATGAGCTGATTGAGTCCATGCCGTTTCGGGAAACCAGGCGCTACGTAAAAACCGTATTTAGAAACTATGATAACTATAAACGAATTTGGCAGCAAACCAACGCCCTTGCCGCCCTGCCGCCGGTGCCAAAATCAGGCACAGGAGATGAGATTTTTTAGAGTGTTCGTGTGAGCCGATGAACCTCACAGGGGTCAAATTTTTGACACCTTGTCGCCAAGCTCTTGGCGGACTTTCACGCAGATTCATAAGGCTGATATTCTAGTACATATGACCGTCCTACGACGGCAGCACTTACGAGGTGACTGCGTTATGGCAGAACAATGGCTCTCAATTGTTGAATATGCACGAGCGACCGGCATTTCTGACATGACGATCAGACGACGGATTCGCTGTGGTCGCATCAAAGCAGAGCTGCGCGAGGGTAAATACTTCATTCCGATTGCTATGGAAAATGCCGTAAACGATGGGAGAAACATTCCTGCAAGTGTGGCGGCGAATAACGCGCAGGTCATGAAGAACAGACCCATCAATGCCGCAAACCATGAACAGGCATATCAACAGCGATCAATACCAACGATTCACCGTGCACCGGTCGAACGTCCTGTGGTCGAACGTCCTGTCGTCGCGCGGCATGTTTCGAACCAGTTTCGCGATGTGCCGGAGACTTTGGCAAGGCCATTAGTCGATGCCGGCTTAGCCAGTGTTGAGGCTCGGGCCTTGATTGAGTTTTGTGATCACGCACTGGAGCAGGCGCGGTCCACGGTTGCCGCCGTTGAGCATAAATTCAGTGCCCGTGTTGAGTCTCTCAACGCTCAGCTCAGCAATAAAAATCAGGAAATTAAGGCGCTGAATCAGCAAATCGAGGATCTTCAGCTCCTGGTGCAAATTCTTGAGCGTAAAAAAATTGGCTAATCGATGTGGCCAAACCACAAAAGACTGCTGTCACCGTAACTAAAAAATCTGTAGTCCTGGCTGATAGCCTCTCGATAGATGGTATGAGCTTGGTCAAACCCAATCAATGCACAGATGAGCATAAACAGTGTGCTCTCTGGCTGATGAAAATTGGTCATGATACCGTCGCAGAGTTGGGGGCGGTGGCGTGAGGATTTAAATTCCGGCCGAATAAAAATGTCGGTACGAAGCCATTGATCGGTCAGTTCGCTGATTGGTTTTGACTGCTGCCGGGACTGGCGGCAAAGACCCTCCAACGACCGAAGGGCCGTGGTCCCCACGGCGATAATTTTTCTTCCATTCTTTTTAGCGTCCATGATGGCTTGTAATGTCGAGCGAGGCACCATGTAACGTTCAGAGTGCATGATGTGAGCGGCAGGATCTGAAGTTTTAACGGGTAGAAACGTTCCAGCACCAACGTGCAAGGTGACGTGAGCAAACGAACATCCGTGATCTTTGAGACTGGAGATGACCTGATTACTGAAATGCAGCCCAGCGGTCGGTGCTGCGACAGATCCTTCGACCGTACTTCCTAAAGTCGCTCCTAAAGTCTCGTCTTTGCCCGTCTTAGTCCGAACGACGGATTCTCGACTTTGCGCGTAAACGGTCTGGTAGCGAGATTTGTCCAATGATCTTGTGGTGTCGGTCTGATTTTTACGGCTGATATAGGGTGGAAGGGGCATTTCACCATGTTGATCAAGCCAGGCTAGGAGATCAGAGCCTATCAGGCTTAATTTCACCTCAAATGGCTGTGGTCCAGAGTCTGATGGCGGTCTTATGGCCGTAACTTTTGCGGATAGTCCGCTCGCAAAGTAAATGTCAGTGCCGACCAAGAGTTTTTTCATGGGCTTTCCAAGTGCAAGCCATAATTCTCCACGGTCATCTCCACAAGGCTCTAATAACAGCAGCTCGACGGCGCCGCCGGTCTTAAGCTTCCCGTGAAGCCGGCTAGCAATCACGCGGGAGTCGTTTAGAATAAATAGAGTATCTTTTGGCACCGCATCGCAAAGCCGACGCACTTGACCATGGGTGATCGATTGTCCGTCCCAAATCAAAAGCTTGGAGTCATCTCGCTGCGTGAGCGGTTGTTGGGCAATCAGTCTTTCAGGGACATCAAAGCTAAAGTCGCACAGCATCAAAGCTTGATTTGGATGATCCATAAAAATTGGCAAAGCCTCCTGTGTGTGGCGGTTTCTATACAAATTACCGTTCTAGGTCTAGGGTATTCGCCGCAGGTGGTGGCCGAACCAATTTTTATGTTTGGTAGTGATATTAGGCCTTTAATTGGGACATCGCGCTCCCAGTTGGTGGCGATCTATAATCAGGGGACAGTCGCAGCACCGGACTTCAGAATGGCACGGCCCGTGGTCATTCCTGTCGGGCAAGACGGCAAAATCATCTGGTTTCGCGATGATTCCTGGCGCGACGGGGGGCTTCAGGCGAGTGACCGTCTGATCTTGGAAGAAGACATGCTGGGAGCTCCGGCTGGCCAACCATTTGTGTTTAACGGATGTCTGCCTCGCAGGGGACAGCGTCTTGAGTTTGAAGGTCGCACCGTGTGGCTGACGTCTTGTGACGAAGCTGTCATGAGACCATTGAATGGAGTGAACTCCCGCGTTGCCTATGATCCCGGGGCAGCGACGGTGGCTTCGCGGTTTTATAGTTATAAATTTAAGCCAAGAAATCACATGCTATTTGAACAGGTGATTTTTACCGGGAAGAAATCAGAAATCATTGCCTCCGACAGTGATCTTTACATCCGTTCTGACATCAAAAATTTCTTCACCCTGAATTTTCACTCAGGTGATATCGAAAGTCGGCTCGAGGATCATCGTCCCGAGCCTCTATCACAGTTGGCATCGTTGGGTTTTTATCTGCGAGTCTTATTTTTTAAGCTGACACTAGATCTTCGCACTGACGTGGCGTTTTTTGAAAGCTCAGCAAATATTCCGATGGTCATGACCCTGCCCGTCAATGCCGCAAAGAGACTTAACCACAAAAGTGGAGTGCTCTATAGCTTTAAGGTTGGTGATGGCATTGATCTGAATGCTTTGCGCACATCGATGCCATACTTGAACCCAGCGCTTTTAGATGGTGACGTTGCATCTGCGGGGCTGGTGTCTTGTGGCCGTGTATGCGAATACAGTCTTGAAGTGCCGGCTCAAGATAAGCGTATGATTTTGCGTATCGCCGTAACCCCCGATTTGGTGAAAAAGGGTCTTTTCCCGTGGTTCGTTCCAGATGTCAATGCGGTGCAAAAAAAGATGAACTGGTCGCTGCCGCAGTCTTTGGACCTGAAAAAAAGGGTGGGTCTTTATCTCGAGGTTTCGGGGCTTCCCAAAGGCAGTCATCCATGGGATCTGTGGATTTCATTTAAGTGAACAATGGTTTAAACCTTTTGGGGTTCCTGTAAAATCCTAAAGAGGGGTTAATGAGACGGTGCTTTCAAGGCAATGACCCACTTAAATCCCCGAAGCGCGTTATTTTTTTTTGAGGATTTTGGACTCTCTCCTTTTGATCGATGGTTGGGCATTTGCCTCGTCGGTCGCGATCCCCGAGCTTCTGAACCACAACCATAATCCGATGAGTAGAAATGGAATGCTTAGAATTTGACCCATGTTGAGAAACATTCCACGTTCAAAATTCACTTGTTCAATTTTAAAGAATTCACAAAAAATGCGCCAGGATGCCGTCAAGAGCACGACAAATCCAAGGACCCTTCCTTTCACATTTGACAAGGATGTCCGTTTCACCAGGAGCCAACCACAAATACATATTAAAAAGTAGCCAATCGCTTCATACAGCTGTGTTGGATGTCGTGGTATCTGATCCACAAGCGAGAAAGTCACAGCCCAAGAAGCAGTGGACTCCCGTCCGATCATTTCCGAGTTAAAAAAATTTCCAATTCGGATCCATCCTGCCACACAGACACAGCCTACTGCAACGCGGTCCAGTAACCAGAGAAGATCCAATTCCGGGTGTTTGCGTAAAAACAGATATACGGCAATCACGACTCCGGCAAATCCGCCGTGGCTCGCATAACCGCCTTGCCAAATCATCAGAATTTCCCAGGGTTTTTCGAAGAAATATTCTGGTTGATAAAACAGGCAGTGTCCAAGTCGCATACCGACCATAGTACCTATGATCACATAGAGGAATCCCTTATTAAATTCCTCGTCATTGATTTTTTCTTGGGAAATGAGACGTCTTGCGATCGCATGACCTGATATAATGCCAATCGCAAAGCAAATGCTGTACCATCGTGGGACTGGTGAAAACGAAAATATCTCCGGGCGTATACTCCAAATCATTGCGGTTTGTCCCCCTGGAAGTGGCACTCAATACATTTCAAAGTTGTCACAATGATATCATTCACATAATGATTCTTCAAAAAAACCAGATATTGTTGAAGAGCAATTTTACATGTGCGACTTACCGCGCAGTGGCTGCCGACAAATAGAAGCTTCAAAGTGGATTTTTATGTTACGACGTCGCTTTTTGATAGAGATGTTTCCTGATTGGAGACTTCACCATGAGCCCCAGTAAAGCGATGGAGTAGAGGCACCAAACAGCGGCCCACTCATTCGAATTGTCCGTCGTCAGCCATGCCAGAAAAGGGCCTGAAATGACGTGAAATATCGTAACCCGCCAGGCTCCATAAAGCAGCGGCAGCAGAAATGCCATGACCGGATAAGAGTTATCTAAAAAATAACTGTAACGCGCAGGCAGCTGCCAAGCAATATGCCACTTTCCATGTATGCTACAAATAAATTTACCGCAAAATGGTGGGTTGTATTCAATATCAGTAAATGGAATTGCGTACTTGACATCATGGCACGCTGGAAGCCAGGTGAATGGATACAGTCGCATCAAAAATAAAAGAACACCAATAAAGCACAGCGAATAAACCCAAGGCTGTATGCGCTGGCGCCGCTGTTCAGGAATAAAGTGCATCGAAGCAGCATTAATGAAAAATGGCTGAAATGCGATGTGCAGATAGCCCAGGATCGTGGCCACTTGGTTCTGCGGCGCACCACACTGATCAATAACAGAATAAGTAAAGGCTTGTAGGGCTTCCATTCCTGAAAAATACCCCAAAGCCGCGCACAAAGCAGGTGGCTCACCTTTTTTATAGCAATAGAGAGTCGTGCTCAACCCTGCGATTGCCAAGACTGTCGATGCTTCGCCACTCCAGCACATTTATTGAGTCAACTCCTCGGCGGTTGGATCTACGCCCTTTTGAGGACTTAGCATCAGTCTCGATTCCTTCCTAACTAGGCCTCGCGCAGTCTTAGAGTCAATGCGGTCCAACCATTGTTCGCCAAGATGTCCGGCGAACCAATTCCGACTTCATTAAGCTAGTATGATAGTGGCACGGATGCCATCCCGCAACACTGATTCTCGAAAATTATCAACGCAAGCATTTCTCTCGGCTGACTACATAATTTTACATGGAGTGTCCGCCAAAAAATGTCTTCGGGTTATTTTTTAAATAGACATCACGATATGAATCAAAAATTCGCGATACGGCTTCCGCCCTTTGTATTCAAAACCTATAAGAATGCTTCGTAATCAAACACATCCTTCGACCTCGGTCGTGTGTGGCGCCGCACCCAGCGCACTGCCATGAGCGGTCAGCCAGGGTGAGGCATCCATTCTTTGCGAGACAGATGTGGCAAAGCTTTGAGCTTGGAAAAAAGCGTTAATAAATAGAATACGGCCTCCTCCGCTGGTTGTATTTTAGCCGCCGAAGGATTTCACCAAATGAAGAATCCGATAAGCGTCGTACGAGATGCTTGTTTTTCGTCATCCCGCGGACGTTTAAATCTTCTAGGCAGACGACGTTGAAACGCCGGCTAATACTGGTGGTCATTTTGTGAATGGTGTCACTACGAAGGTCACTGATAGAGCGATGCAAGACAAAGAGTTTTCGACGAGACTTCTCGCGATTTTTTGAGCATTATTGGGCGGTAAGTTGGTGCCTTTTGACCGAGTCAAGTCGCCTATGAGAAAACGGAAAGAAAGAGTCTAACAGATGATATAAAAAAACAAAAAACGACATTTTCCCCAATTATGTACGCGGGGATCATCGAAAAATTTTTACAGTAAATATTAATTCGGCACCAAAACGCAACAAACGGTCCTTGTTGGTGATCACAAGCCGCTCAACTTTATCGTCGAGTATTTTATCAATCAGCCGTTTCAAACCCTTGTGGTATAATACCACCAAGTATGAAGATCAACGTCAGGTCATAATTCCCATGATAAAGGATTTTTTTATCCGGACGAATCACGAAGCGGGGAAAACTCGAGGTTTTTCCCTGGTAGAAACACTCATGTCTGTTGCCATTGTGGGAGTTATCGCTGTCGGTTGGACGCGATCAATGAAGAGTGCCAATGATTCGATGACGGAGGCCAACATTCGGCAAAGCGTGGTTGCAATAGAACATTATTTGCTTGGATTTTCCGATTGCAAAAAAACAAGCTCAGCGTCGAATTATGCTCAAAATTGTACCCTAAATAATTCCGTTGCGATTCTGGATCCATTTGGAAATCAAGTGATACCAAACACCGGTCGCATTTTTGGAGATGGACAAAACTCTGTCAAAGTGACCAATAGTTGTTCATATGGAACAATTATGTTTAAGGCGCAAGTTTCGGGAAGAAATGCTGGAGAGGTGGCTCTTTTCGGCGGTATACCTTGGTACTGTCCAGCGACTTTGGTCACTTGTAATTTCAATCAATATATTCAGGTACTTACAGCTTTTGTTGATGCGGGGACACTTTTGGCAACTTGGTCGCGTAAGGTCACATTTCCATCGGATGCTACTGATTTCGCTATATCTCTCAGTTTCAAATCAATCGACGATCACTCTGGAAGATTAGACGTGAACGGTGTTAACATTTTTAAAGACACCCAACCAAATACGCTCATTGGTTTTAATTTTACGTATAATCCCGTTCTGCCTATTTCTTCTTGGCAGCCAGGTGTCAATACTCTGACTGCAACAGCTGGTGATAATCCGAAAAAGCAAGGATTTGGCAAAGACCGACCTGGTGCCTATGGTCACATTGGCGCAGGGTTTCAATTCATCGGCACTTATAAAGCAAGCAGCTGCAATGTTGTCATCGAGAATCTACCAAGTCGATATCCTTGGCCGCCGCCTTAGTAAGTTTCCGCTCGCGGCGGAAGATTAACAAAAACCGGCCTCGCTTGTCGCCGGAGAGCCCAAGAAAATTCAACGTCGACTTAGAAAATCATGATCGACCTAACACAGTCATTGGACAATGCAGTAAAGTCGGTACGGCGCGAGATTCTTGGTTGTAGATCGTTTCGGTTGACGACAGCTTTTTCAGTACTGAGCAATGATCATCAATGAATTTCTCCAATGCGGTTCGCTTCGGTTCGGAGTTTGCCGAATTATCGTATCCATAGCGTTGCAGTCGTTCGACCAACGATGACACGCCTTGATCTTCATTAGTAAATGACACCTCAATGGACTGTGGATTTCATTTAAGTGAATCAGGAGATATCGGTGAATTAGAGTTTTGGGGCTGCCGACCCGGCGTCAAGTCCCCGAGCGGTCTTGCGACTATAGGATTCAAGAAATAAACTGGCCCCTTTGACCCGCGGCGCGCCGGGATTGACAAAGGGATACTTCACGGCCTGCTCAAGGCCCGGCGAGAATTGTTTCCAGTATTCCATGGTCTTATCTGGGTTGGTTGTTTCTAGTTCAAGTGTGACGGTGGGGATGCCTCTTTCATTGCCGGCATAGTTGCCAAGGCTTCCCGGATAAAAAGAATAATCCACAATCTTGTAGTTGCGGCTGCTCTGACTCATGTTCTGAACCAAAGCTTTGGCTTTTTCTTCACTTGAAGTGAGAGCTCGTGGTTTTTGGTCGCCAGGCCCATCATAGTCGTAAAAACCTAGTGGTGCATGAATGGAGATGATTTTGTCTGGTTTGAAATTATCAATGAGCCAGATCTGGTAGAGCGTCTCGATTTCGCTATTAGGGATGTGGCCAGGAAAATGTCTTTCGTTTTTTTGACGACGCTCTGCCCACCAGGTCTTGGCTGTGGCATACCAGTCTTGGGTGAAGAAGTTGCGATTGACGTCGACGCCTCGACCGTTGGTGCGACTTGCGCCCTTGCGGAAAAAACCATCGGGATTGACCAATGGGGCAATGATCACCCGACTACCGGGAGGTAAGAGGCTTGGATTATTTTGGATATGGTTGGCAAAGCGAAAAACCAGAGGAATCGGAGTGAGCTCATCAGGATGCACGCCCCCTAAAATCAAAGTGGTGCTGTCTCCTTTGCCAAACTCTGCGTAGATCAAAGGCGTGCCGCCATGGCTTTTAAGTTGGCTATGCCAAATAACGCCCTTGTCACCGCAGCCCTCGTCGGCTGGCCTCCATTTGTATGTACTGTAGGCGCTTGCCAATTGATCACAGAAGCTTTTGATAGATTCTGCTTCAGCTGTCTGCTGGATGACGAAACTTTGGAAGTTCTGGCGCAAAACCACTGGAATATTGATAAATCCATATTTCATGGTTTGATCGGTCATGCGAAGCCCTTGGGCATAACCCAGTAAACTCACCATCCAGCCACATAGCGCAATGCCGTGAGCAATGAAACGTGGCGGCGGGAGTATTAAGCGCATTCGTCAAAGTCCTTAAACGGTAAATCTGGCGAGGCGTAGGGATCAGCGATCCCGTAGCCAACGGCTAATGAAGCGTAGTGCTCGACACCAGATTTTTTGTAGCACAGGGCACAGTAGATATTGTGCTGCAGTTCGTCTCTCAGATGCCAGCGATTTTCACAGTTCTTACAAATATATACGTAACGGCCCTCGGCCGCTAGTCTCGTGTGTACATGGACCTCCGGGTCGATCAAATAACCGGTGTCATTAAATTCAAGCATTTTTTGGTAAAACCGCCGCGTATGCCCAGGATCAAAGCCCTGATGATAAAGCCACAGGTGCGTCATCTCGTGAAAAATGGTGTAGGGAAGAAACTGAGTATTTGCCAAGAAATAATGGAGTGACAGGCGAATCTTGTTTTCAAATAGTACGGCAAGACCCACTTTATTTTTCATGCGTCCTGAGAATTCGATGACGGTTCCAGGTTTCAGGCCAGCCGTTGATTTAGCTTTAGCTACTGATTTAGCTACTGATTTAGCTATTGATTTAGTCTTGCTGGTCGTCCTTGACCGAAGCTCTAGTCCGGGTTCTGTGGACTGATGGTCAGAGGCAGAAAATCGCGGCAAGAACTGCTCAAAAAAATAAGCGGCAAGCAGCTCCAGATCTTCTTTTTCAAACTGTATTTTTGGTGTCCCCATAGGGACTAGTTTACCCGGCCTTATTCATCGACTGCAAAGAATCTACGGCCCAGGTGAAACCCGTCAAAACTAGGTGCGCCAAGGGTTCCAGAGCGCACTGCGCTGAACTTATTGGGAGAATTCCCAGTGATTTCTGGTTTCACCAACTGCTGATAGAGCCGATCACTGGCGGCCACTGCCCGAAGTGGGACCAGGTTTTTGAGAGTCTCCAACACCGTCTCAAGGCTTGTGGACTCCGGCAGACAGATGACGCTTGCCACGAGATCAAGCCGACTGAGGGCGGAGGAAAAGTCTTCGGCCAAGGTCTCTAGGGAGGATAATTTGGCAGCAACGGTCACCCGTGAAGACTCTGGTCCCAGGTGAAAACCATGTTGCACAAAACGCACATACTCCATAGATCGGGCACAGACTTCGCCCGGTGTTGGCTGCAGGGGTGCCATTGATGTTGGCGAGGTGGGTGATATGAATGACGGCGGAAGACAAGACAAGATCCTTGTCACCATTGGCTGCGGGTCACCACCAAATGCGATCACTGTTCGGGCCGATAGGCAGCCTCTTTGCCTTAGGTTTAGCAGGTCTTTGAGGACTTGCCTGACGTGGTCTGGCTGAGCCATCTCGCGGTCTGACGTCAGACTGACGCAGACAGCATTGCCAAATCCGCAGATGCGTTTTGGCGCGAAATGCTCAAAAAACGCCTGAGTGTCATCATCACCAAACAAGAGCACATGCTCTCCGTCCTCCAGATCATCGGTCCCAAGACGCCAAGTGTTGGGCAGGACCTCGATGTCAAAGGAGGCCTTCACGGCAAGTTCTAAGGCCCGAGCAAGAAAGGTCTTCTCCGGGGTAACGTGTTGAATGGCCGGCAAGCGAACACGGATCTTTAGGCCCAAGACAAAAGCTGCCGTAAGAGGTTGAATCAGTGCCACGGAATGACTTGCAGGCGGAATCATCAGCCAAGGCTGTGGAAGACTGTGACCCCTTGTCGACTGGGTGGCCGCTGTGACAAACCCTTGAGCGTCAGACGGTAGCCCTGACACAAGGTCTGACAATGCGTCGCGGGCGATGCTTTCACTTTGAAATTCCTCTGTGAGTCGTGCAAAAGCCTCACGGTCAGACAACAATTCAAGAAGCCACCGCCGTGCCATGGGAGCCCTCAAGGCAAGGGTTTTTACGTCACATTGGGTGACTGGACCGAAGGCCTTTGACCGGGTTTTGGCTGGTGCTTCAAGCGTATGTCCCACGGACTCAGCGCGAAGCGAGCAGCCTTTGAGGGGAGCTCTCGGAACACGTCCCAGCAAATGAAAAGAGCCGTCAGAGCTGATGGAGGCGAGGTCTTCGGTTTGAATGGCGACGCCCGCAAGGTCAACGCGCAAAGGATCATCAATGGTGAGGGCGCCGATGCCCTCAGAGACGACGTCAGAGGCGGTCATCATGGTGCCGATGCGGACCCACCACGGAAAGCGAAACTTTCGTTGCGATAATTGAGGGCTTTGATTACCACGGACAAAGTCCCAGCCTTGGCTTGCCAGTTCACACATCCCGTACTCACTGACAATCTGTTCGGGTTTGATGCAAAATCCCTCTGCCAGCAAATCGTAGAGTTCCTGTCTTGTGACGCTTCGGCTTCTGCCCTTGGTGCCGCCCGTCTCGATGACAAGACTGCCCTCTGGCAGGGGAATCTTCGGGCCGTCATCCAACAGGTTCACAAAGTGAAACGCAGTCCCAAAAACAACGACGGGCCTGTTCTGGTCTCCTGCGACCGAAGACT
>JBILMN010000304.1:0-2596 GCA_044375465.1 Oligoflexales bacterium
CGGGTCAGGGTAACATCGGCCCAAATCTCACTGACAAATTTTGGATCCACGGTGGCAAACCTGATCAAATCTATGCGACGATTTTCGACGGTGTTGTCGCAAAAGGCATGCCCCCTTGGGGCAGCATCCTCGGCGAACACAAAACGAGGCAGCTGACCGCATACATCGTCAGCATCAGGGGCACCAATCCCCCAAACCCCAAAGCCCCCCAGGGACAAGAGGAGCCGTAAGCGAAAACACGGTTAGGACCATTCATCAGCACGAGTCATCATCATGGCAGAACTTCATCAAGACGAATTTCAGGCACCCGCCGCCGCCCCGACTATGGACCGGTTCGGAAAGCGGCGCTGGCTCTACCCGGACCGCCGACGTGGGCCCCATGCCAGGCGGCGGCAGCTCACGGCGCTCGCCCTGATTGTTGTCTACCTGGTGGGTCCATGGCTTTCTTGGAACGGTACGCCTCTGCTGCGGCTCGACGTTTTGGATAAGAAGGCTTTTTTATTTGGGCAGATTTTTCATTTGAGTGACCTTGGGCTCATGGCACCGGTGATGGCAAGTTTGGCTTTGCTGTTGTTTTTTGCCACGTCACTGAAAGGACGCATCTGGTGTGCCTATGGTTGCCCACAAACCGTATTTGTTGAATGGGTCATCCGTCCCATCGAAGAGCTGACCGAGGGCTCCGCCCATCACCGCCGCCGTATGGATCATTCTGCGATGACGTGGAACCTTGGGCTGCGAAAAGCGTTGAAACATACGCTCTTTTTGCTTGTGGCGGCGATTGTCGCCAATACGTTTCTCGCGTTTTTCTTTGGCCCAGATCGCATCTATCACTGGATGCTGGGTTCACCCGCCGAACATCCTGCAGCTTTTGCAGTGATGGTCGCTGTGATGCTTGGGTTTTACGCTGATCTCGCCTGGTTTCGCGAACAATTCTGTGCGTTTCTTTGCCCCTACGCAAGATTCCAATCCGTCATGATGGACCAGGACACGCCGGTCGTCAGCTACGACAAAGCACGAGGCGAACCCCGCAGTCAGCGCAAGAGCAACGACACATCTTCGGACCATCACGGCGACTGCATCGACTGCCAACTGTGTGTTCGCGTTTGCCCCACAGGCATCGACATTCGCAACGGTTTGCAACTGGAGTGCATTATGTGCGCCCGTTGCGTCGATGCTTGCGACATGGTGATGGGCAATCTGAAGCGCCCCAAGGGCCTGATTCGCATTGCAAGCCAAAGTGAACGATCGCTTGAACGCAAAACTTTTTTTTGGCGTCGCCCCAAGGTCATCGCCTATGCTCTGGCTCTGGGCCTCATGCTCAGCGCTGCCATCGTCCGCGTTGTCGCTCGCGACGACCTGTCTTTGACGATCATGCGAGCACCTGGTACGGCCTATACACAGATGCCAGATGGACGGCTTGGCAACATGCTGATGCTGCGCGTCACCAATAACACAGGTCGCCCCCTGGCCATGGATCTAAGAATTTCGTCGCCGCCTTCGGCCGAGCTGCTCTGCAACCAGTGTCAAACTGAGATTGCCGCGTCGGGTGAGCTGCGCGCAACAGCCATCGTTGCATTCGATAAATCTAGCGCCAATCAGCCACTGATCATCAAAGACAAAACCTCCGGTGACGAGGCCACTATATTATTGCTTGGACCATAAACGGTTCACACCACGTAAACGCCGCCGCGAGGTCTTAGCCCCGCAATCTTTGTGCGTAGGGCAGAGACACCATCACTTTCCCTCCACTCAAAGGGTTCCAGATCAAGGCCTTCGACCAACGCCGGAACCTTCGGCCAAAACATTCTTGCCCAGGCCAGATGCGGCTCGTCGGCCAGCTTTTGCAGCATAAATCTCAGGGCCCGGCGTTCCTGCTTTGAGGCCGTCAAAAGATCCACCCACCAACCCGCAAATCGTACATCGATGCGCGACAGTTTATTTTGTTCAAAAACCTCAAGGAGTGTCCGGTCGTTGGCATCGACAAACGAATGGGATAGTAACTCAAGCACAGACTCCCATTCTTCAGCTTTCACCAAGTCCTTCAGGCGCTGGCGTCGCTCATCAGGCGTCATCGCGCGCCGATGAACTCCAGACCACTCAGAAGCCCCATCGCGTCGGACACTGTGGTGCGTGGCGATGGATGCAGCATGATTTGCACCGATGGCGGACTGATGCCTGGACGGTTCCTTTGGAGGAATAGCCTCGGGAATTCCGTCACTGGCATCACCACGAGCCACACGCGCCACCCTTGATAGCCGCACCACTCGAGCACTGTCTGCCTCGACCAACTGCGTAACCGCAGGCGACCGGCCAGATGATGCATCACCTGAGTTATCATGGGACGCTTCATTGGAGGATTCATTGGAGGATTCATTGGAGGATTCATTGGAGGATTCGGTTGACGAGTCAGACGGATCCTCTGTCGTCGAACTTACTGGAAGTAAATCCGTGCGCGTGGTCTCAGCGACCTCGGCGGCAAAGGCGTCACCACCGCCAGCCAATGTCGTCGATACGTGATCTTCAATTGTTTTTCGCGCTTGTGCCCGCAGCTCGGGCGTGATCTGCATGTTGCCGATGCGACGTAATTCGGCGCGAA
>JBILMN010000119.1:0-8794 GCA_044375465.1 Oligoflexales bacterium
TAATCAGCAAATCCCAGGGTGTCGACCAAAGCAAGCTCATGCTCAAGGAGAGTTCTGATGCGCGGAGGCAGTGGTTGCCCGTAGGCGTCATGGGCGGCAGACCAGGTGAGTGCTGTCAGATACGATTGTGGCGTATGACCTGGTGGGATCATTTCTTTTGGATAGCGGTAACGCAGCTCCTCAAATGAGAAGTGACATGATGCGGCCAGGTTTTTTGAATGGGCGATAGCCTCCTCAAAAAACATCAGGTCCTGAAATCTCTGATAGATTTCGTCTACAGAAAGTAACGAACGGTCATCATTTACGAATGAATGACCAACCGACTCATCAAGGGTTTGGTTGGTTCTGATCGCGCAGATAATGTCAGATAATTTTTTGCGTGATCTCTCATGCATAAAAGGATCCATCGAAAAAAGAGGCTTGATGATGTGTTTGTCTTTTGTGGTGCTGGCCTTTTTGACCCAGATATCCTCGGACGGAGAACGGTGTCGGCTGAAAATCATGTAGGTGTGGTCATAGCCAAAGATGTCCCTGATGCTCCCGCACTGACGATCCCATGATGTGGGGTCGGTGCGAAGAAGTCCGCGCATGGGAATTAGGGCAGATAGATCTTGAATTGGGAGGGTTTCTAGGTCCTCAAGGCTGATGTATGCATGGTGTTTGCCAGATTTTTTGGTGATGCTGATGATGCGGCATAAATTTTCGTAACCGATGGCCGATCTGGCGATGAGGGCTAAGGTGTTTTGATGCAGAAGAGGTTGGTCATGGTCCTGGCTGAGGTGGATCTCTGCCCCGTAGAACAAGATCGGTCTTGTGGCGGTGTCCATGGTCTTCCAGTGGCGGTATGTTCGCGCAAGGCCATAGGCTCCATCAATGTCGCAGATGCTAATGCCGTCATAATGATGAGACTGGGCGGTATCGAGCATCTCATGGGGATGCGACGCGCCATGAAGGAAGCTAAAGTTAGTGTGGGCAAGCCACTCGATCCAGTGCGATTTCAAGATTCACCCATAGATCCCGTGGATTTTAATGGAGCCATCATCCGTATGGAACACCCATTGTAACAGCCCATCGTCCGTCATACGGATATAATAGTCACGGCATGACCCACTATGACCCGCCGGAATATCTGACCACCAATCGATTCCAACACGTTCGCTGAAGATAAGGCCAGATGACTGTGCGTGGTCCAATGGGGATTCTGGTTTTTTGTAGATAAACAATGGACGGCGTTGATTCATGGCGAGTCTTGCGATGCTGCCAGAGGGTATATGGTTGTGATCAAAACCACGCCGATCGGCAGTAAATGACCGCTCTGGTGTCCAGTGATCTGTGGACGTATAGGCAAACAGGGGAACTGCCAATGAGTTTTCAAGTCGCATCAGCTGTGAGCAATCTGTGGATAATTTTTTTGACGAGCCATCGTCTGCGAATAAGCCGTGCGGCTGTGGGCTTAAAATCAATCGTTCGGTGATCACCAGCCGCCATTCAGTGATGCTGTCTTCAACAATATAGGTATCACCATCGAGGCCTCCATTCAGACAGGGCTTTTGTCTTGATGTCATGGCTCGTTGCCAGGAATGGAAGGCCTGGAGCAGGGCTGTCTTGTGGTGGCCGGATTCGCTATGGAGGGCATGCGGGTGGCGGAACAAGACGGGAATGCGGAGAGGGGGGCTGCAAGAAAAGGACAGCTCCCACTCCAGGCTTACAACTCGCTCACTGGACGACCAGCAAGTGAGATTGCAGATGCGATCGAAATCCTCCATGAGATGCGGGCTGATGTGATCCCACAAACGCAGGGGGTGCTCAAAACATCGGGTTATGGAAGGAGTTTCCTTCGGTGTGATGTTTTGCCAGGGAAAATCGTCATGAAACGTATCGTCAAATAAAGAGCGTTGACCATTTGGTTTTGATGGAGCATTAGTGATGGTCCATCTCCATGCCGTTGCAGCTAACTTGCCGAATCGTCGTTCCATGGCGGGCACGTCGATATCAGCCAGCTCTCGTATATGCTTGAGCCCCATGCGGTCGATCGTTTTCACGAGTGGCACCAGGGATCCTAAATTGGGTTTTTTGGGCGTGCTATTGGTGCCTTTGCTGGTCATGACAGTCATTGGTTCGCGTAGTTCGCGAACGCGGTTGATCCATTGTTCGCAGGTGAGGTCATCCAGGAGCCTACGTCCCAGTGGTGATGAACCATCTACAAGTTTCAGGGTTGGGCGATCTGCGGCCGACGACAATAACAGTAAGGCGATCCATGGGTGTGCCGCTGTGGCTGCTTGTTGAGTCTGTGTCATCTCCGTCCATAAGGTGTCCGTCAGGTATGCCGAGAGGTTTTGCTGTTGATGCTCCGCATGATGGCTCCAATACCGTCGCACTGGCGTCAAATCGAGTAGGTAGGTGGTCTCATCCCACTTCATCACGCGCGGTGTCAGGCGGTGAAATTGCCCGCCATCTGGTGCCTCCGTGCGAATTGCCATGAATAGGCTATCGGAGGATGCACCAGACAGTGCGGACGTAAAGGGGAGTATGGAATTCATCATGTATGGATCTCACATTTGAAGCGATGTCATGGAGCGATGCTGAAATTAGGATGCTGAAAGAACGACGATAGACGGGTCGAGTGGTGTAATCCTCGCACTGGCGTGATTTCGAGCATGTTCGCTCTGGGTGGTCTACGGACATTCAGTCGGTATCTGGCGGCGGTGTTAGAATCCTTAGGGGTCAAGGTTGTATCGCGAGCCACAATGATGATTTTGTGCTGTTGCCGCGCACATTGTGCCAAAAAAACGTGCTCGTCAGACTTCAGAGGCGCCGGGTGATCGATGACGATCACCCGGAACAAATCATCCAGAAACGCAGCCTTAAGATCGGCGACTGGTGACGCGGACGAGGCAAAGCGCAGGTGGTTTAGATCGACGCCCAGAGCCTGCCAGGCTGGTGGGTAAACCTCGGGCTGCGGTCTTGCAGAGATCCACAAACACCAATGCTTCGGACCGCCGGAGAGTCCGGATGTGGCGGCTGCGATAAACTGGGCCAATAATCGCCGGCCCCCGTTGCCGAATGGTATGCCCATTTCCAGGAGGGTTCCAAACGTCAGACCACCATCGAAAAACTCGTCTAACACCTTGATTCCAGAGCATAATTTTACCTCCTGTGGGTTGGTTGCATGAGTTTGTGATGGACCCCCGGCAAGCTTGCTACTTGCGGTTCGAAGTCGCTTATCAGACAATAAATCTGTCAGTCGATGGCTCGCTTGGGGGCTTGTTGTGTGCGTGAGCTGTTCTGTTGACTCGTATGCTGACTCGCCTGTTGACTCGTATGCTGACTCGTCTGGTGATTTTTGGGGGAGCCTCAGGGTGCATCGTGCAGCGGAAGACATACGAACCTCTCTCATTGAGTGAATCATTACCATACAAATATATGGTAATCAGATCCGGCGCCGCTGTCAAGGCGGGTCCGTAAATATTCGCCAGAATTATGGCACACCCCTGACACAGCCTGATATTCAAGTCTATTGCGCAGCCCCTCTTCCGGTGATAGCGATGAGGGTCTATGGCGATGGTATGGTCGAAAAAATCACCTAATCACGGGGCCGGTCGGCCTCATTTGTCGAAGCATCATCGTGCGCTTCTCAAGCGTTCGGTATCATCGCTGACGCCCCGTATCGAAGACGTGGGATTCAATCATTTATTTGCGCGGCTTGAAGACGAGCTACGCGATAAAAATCTCGGTCATTTAAAAATTGAGACATATTTTGGTGATGAATGGTTTTGCCCCGATCAAAGTACGGCAATCGCCGTGCCGTTCTGGTTGGCTGACGAGCGTCTCAAATCCATTGAGCGCCTGATGATGGGGTATGTTGAGGGCGAGACCGAAGATGAATTTCTTAAGCTGCTCAGACACGAGGCGGGGCACTGTGTTGAACATGCTTATCGACTCTCTGAGCGAGGTGATTGGCGAGCCGTGTTTGGCAATCCAACATCTCATTATGATCCTGATAACGTTCATACAACGCCCGGACATCCCGACTACGTAGAACATTTAAGCGGTGGATACGCACAAACACATCCGGAAGAGGATTTTGCTGAAACGTTTGCAGTGTGGCTCGACTCCAGCCAGAACTGTTGGGACACCTACCGCAACAGACCTCGAGTCATTGAAAAACTTCTCTATGTTGATGAAGTGATCGCTGAGTGCGCAGCGAAAAAACCACGGCAAAGAAAATTCGCGAAAATTTCGCAGGCAAGACGGATGCGACGGACGCTCTTGTCCTATTATGAGCAGCGGATGAACTCACAGGTGTCCCCATCATGAACGGATTGAAAACGTCAAATGTTTGACGTTTTGTAACCATTGCCCAGCCAAGCATTCACGGCGTCATCACTTTGCGATACAATGAACAAGGCGCATCAATCATGCCAGGTTCGTGTGGAACCATATGAACTTGTCCGGAGGGATCTCATGACTTTAAAGTCAAAACGCGTTCTCGTGTTATATGATCTTCCGGAGCCCGTGTCAGGGCATGATCAGTCTGCCTATCTTTTGGAGCATGAGGACCGACCCACCGAACGTGACGTCACTCGCGCTGTGAAGCGTCTTGGATTTGAACTCAGTGTGCATGGTGTTTTTGATGATGTGGCGGGCGTCTGGCACAAGATCGAAAAGATACAACCTGATCTCGTGTTTAATCTTTGTGAAACGTTCCGCGGAAATCGTCTGCACGAGGGCGATGTCGCGTCTTTATTAGAGCTTGCTGGGGTCTCTTACACAGGCTCAAGACCGGCCGCCTTGCATTTATGTAAAGACAAGGGTGCCTCCAAGAAAATCGCAATGTGTGATGGGATTCGTGTGCCGGCATTTAAAGTGTTGCGTAAGGATGATCCCAACCTGGAGCCATTTAGCGCGACGTTTCCCCTGATTGTAAAACCATTAAATCGTGAAGCCAGCGAGGGTATTTCCCAGGCGAGTGTGGTCTACGATTGGGAATCTTGTCAGGCCAGAGCAGCATGGGTCGCCATGAAGTTGGGTTCGGACGTCATCGTCGAAGAGTATATTCACGGACGCGAATTGTATGTTGGTGTTCTCGAAACCGCCGATGGGCCCAGAGCCTTCAGTCCAAGGGAATTATTTTTCGCCAAAATCGCTAAGTCTGATCCCATGGTGGCCACCTATCGAGCGAAATGGGATGATGCGTATCGAGAAAAATGGGGCATTTCTACTGGAAAAGCTGCGACACTCCCGGAGCATGCTCGACAAAAATTGATGTATGACAGTGTGTCGCTATTTAAAATTTTGGGTTTAAGTGGATACGCGCGTCTTGACTGGAGGCTGAGCGCTGATGGGGAGCCAGTATTCTTGGAGGCGAATCCGAATCCGGCGTTGTCACAGGAGGATGATTTTGCCAAGGCGGCTAAAACCCATGGTTACTCCTACGGAGAGCTGATTGCGACGATAGCCCAGAGCGCTGTCGCGCAGATGAATCAAAGAGATCCAAGGATCGGCACTCAGTTAAATCCGCGCTGTAGCGCCACCACGCGGCCAATAATTTCAAAAGAGCGATCTTCCGCATAAACGGGCTTGAATGCCGGGTTTTCGGGTTTGAGATACCATCCCTTAGAGCGGTCCTTCATCAGTCGCTTGACCGTCGCCTCTCCCTCAAGGCGGGCCACGACAATGGAGCTGGCGGGTGCTGTTTGCTGGCTCGCGACAACCAACCAGTCGCCATCCAAAATTCCCGCACCAATCATGCTCTCTCCTTTGGCCTTCAGGGCAAATAAAGAATCCCTTGCAGGGGTTGGCTTTGGGAGCATCGCAACAGACATCCGCAGGGTTCCGATCCGATCTTCGATCGCCTCGACTGGATTACCAGCTGGCACGGCACCGAGGCAGGGCAATACCAGTGTAAATGGATCCTCCTCATCACGATCGTCTTCAGTCAGCATATCCCGGGCCGCCAAAGTCGGAACGATGGCTCGGGCTGCTTGTTTAGCTGGTTCTTCTAGAAAACCTTTGCGCCGCAGGGCAGAAATGAGGTCTTGTGCGCTGCCGACAGCCGAATAACCCATGAACTGACAGATCTCACGGAGGGTGGGTGCGGTTCCGGTGGACTCCATGGCGGAGCGGATAAACGTGAGTGCCTTAAGTTGTGTTGCGGTTAATTTTTCCATTTGTGATGCCTCCAAACAGCTTCCAAACAGCTTCTAAACAATCACAAAAAAGTCTTAAAACAGTGGCAAAATAGTGACAAAAAGGTGACAAAACAGTCTCAAAATAATCACCGTATAAAAGTATGGCATAAATTTTTCGTAGGGAAAAGCCCAAATATTTAGGAACATAGAGCGTCCAAATTTTTTGCGAGCAAAGATGGAGGCGCCCATGGCAGCCACAGTATTGAAATGGCTTGGATTCAATCGAGCAGAAACTTCAGTTCCCCGCGAAATTCGTGCAGGGGTCACGACCTTTATGGCCATGGCTTACATCCTTTTTATTAATCCCAGAATCCTGGCTCCAGCATTTGTGATTCCTGGTGCGGAAGATATCCCGACGCAGCTGTTATCAGCAACGGCGCTCTCGGCTGCGTTCGGCTCTATTTTGATGGGTTTTCTCGCCCGCATGCCCATTGCGCTAGCCCCCGGTATGGGGCTTAACGCATATTTTACTTATACGGTTGTGTTGGGGCATGGCCTCTCATGGGCTGCGGCTCTGGGGGCGGTGTTTGTCAGTGGCGTCGTGTTTTTGATCCTGACACTCAGTGGTTTGAGAGAGGCCGTGATTCATGCGATACCTCTATCCATCAAAAGAGCTAGCAGTGCTGGCATTGGAATGTTTCTGGCACTGATTGGTCTTCAGGCAGCAGGGGTGGTTGTCCACAATCCAGCAACCATGATCGGCCTTGGGACCATGCATTCTGCCGGAGTTCTTTTAGCCCTTCTGGGATTGATTCTCACGGGTGCGCTCCTCTTGCGCAGGGTTGCAGGCGCCATCTTGATAGGTATTGGCGTGGTTTCGATGGTCGCCATTGTCTTCAATCTCCCCGTATACGATGGCAAGGAATTTGTCGGTTTCACAAATGGCATGTTACAGATGCCGGTGTGGCCGGCGGATCTCTGGGGGGCGCTTGATGTGCGGTCTGCCATGGATTTAAGTCACGCGGGTATTGTTTTCACATTTTTATTCGTTGCGTTTTTTGACACGGCCGGCACGCTTCTAGGGCTTACAGAAGTCGCAAAATTTTCAGATCAGGAAGGCCATATTCCTCGCGCAAGTCAGGCATTCGCAACGGATGCGATTGCCACTGTCTTTGGGTCGGTGATGGGTACTTCGACCACGACAGCGTATATGGAGTCGGCGGCTGGAGTTGAGGATGGCGGAAAATCAGGTTTGGTTGCCGTCACAACGGGGATTTTGTTTTTGCTGGCGTTATTCATGTGGCCGTTAGCCTCAGCCGTTCCCGCTGTGGCCACGGCTCCTGCATTGATTATTGTCGGATCCATGCTGATGGAATCTGTTGGGCGCATCGATTGGAAAGATCTACGGCAAGCCCTGCCGGCTTTTTTGACGATGATCGGAATGCCCCTAACGTTTAGTATCGCCAGCGGCATCTCGCTAGGAATCCTTAGTTATGTTCTGATCTCTGCACTTTCGAACAAGGCGCGCGAGGTGCATCCGGTGATGTATGGTCTCGCATTGATACTTCTATCGCGATTTTTTTGGCCCTGATGTGAAATCCAACAGTGGGCACTGGAAATCCAAAGTATGAGCATTGATAAGTTGAACGATGCGATGCTCGACGGGTTTAATAAAGCTTTTATTCCAAGTAACTCGCTGACATGACCCTCGAGGACAAGAAGATTCGTGGTCGGCTCCCCGAGGATTTAGCATGTTTTGGGAGGGGTGAATAGGTCATAAATTATCAGTGGATACGACTTTTTAGTTCAAAAAACTAATGTTTTTTGAACACGCTATTTTTCATACGGCACCTCCCATAAGCCAAATGATTAAAGGTTGGTCGGCGTCTGTTCAAAAAACATTTGTTACTTGAACGCCAACGGATCCTTAGTGCTCGGGCAGTGCTTTCCGTTTTTTCTGTAATGGTTCCTATTTATCTTGTTGCAATCGGATTTTTTTTGATTATGGCTCCGGGAGCAGTCTGGGCGCAGCCTGCTAAAGTCTGTAATGCGCCATTTGGAGACGGTTTGGATTCCACAGCGGCGAACTGCAAGGTACTGACTAATGATCAGCTGAAAAATTGCCCGTCGCCGGAGGCTCCTTTAGACCCAGGAACTATTGGCGAACGAGAAGCTTGTTTAGCCACATGCGATGTCAAACTTAATAGCTGTTTAAAAAAATGTAGCCCAGTCCTTTCTCATGCAGACGAGTGTGTAAGAGGCATGTTCATCAGACTCAAAGAGTGTCTTGGAAAGGCAAAGACGGGAGCCGCTACGGCAGCCTGCTACGCTGCGTGGGCAAGGGATTACTCCGCATGTTCTGTTGACGTAAACTTTAATTTGTCGTGTAACGCGTCATGCTACATTGGGTATAGTACGTGTGCGTTCGCATGTAGCGACCCGTCAGGATGCTTAAAATGGTTATTGGATAAAGGGTTGGGTGCTTTTAAATAAAAGTTTCCTGCGATCGAGAAACTCAGCTTAATGTGGTGTTTTGGGGGACAGTCGGGTGTCCCCATTTAAAATTAGCCTCAGCCGTTCCCGCTGTGGCCACGGCTCCTGCATTGATTATTGTCGGATCCATGCTGATGGAATCTGTTGGGCGCATCGATTGGAAAGATCTA
>JBILMN010000120.1:0-8788 GCA_044375465.1 Oligoflexales bacterium
CCAACAAAACCCAGCCAGCCATGAGTCGAGCGCCGAAAAATTGGGGAAATCTTATCTGATCGCCAATTCTCCAGAGCTGATCATGCGACTTGTGCAGGAACTGCGGGATGCCCCGATATTTAGTTTTGATACAGAGACCACGGGACTTGACCGCGTCAGCGATGTTCCTATTGGCATCAGTATCTCCACCAAATCCGGAAGCGGCTGGTACATACCATTGCTGCAAAAGCATCTCACGTCGTGGCTCACTCCGGAATTCATCAAAGAGCAGCTGTCCCCTGCGTTTCTTGATGGCGGTAAACGCAAGATCGCCCACAATCTCAAATTTGACTTACAAATGTTCCGTAATGCTGGGATTCGCATCAAAGAACCCTTCGGCGACACGATGCTCGCTAGCTATGTTTTGAATCCCCTCGCCAAAGAACACAGCCTCGACTTCTGCGCCATGGAGTCATTACAATTCAAAAAAATCCCCACAACCGCGCTCATGGGACCTAAGTTTGAAACACCGATGGCTGACGTTCCACTTGACACCCTTGGGGTCTATGCTTGCGAAGATGCAGATATCGTCTTTAGGCTACACGAGCGTTACACGGCTTTGCTACGCGAAAGCAGCTTACTTAATGTTTATGAACAGATTGAAGTGCCTCTGGCACCTGTATTGGCACGAATGGAGCAAACGGGGGTCTATGTCAATGCCGATGCCCTCGGCGAAATCTCCATGAAGCTGGACAAGAGAGCCAAGGAATTGGAGCAAATTATTTACCGCGAAGCGGGCGAAACCTTTAACATCAATAGCCCCAAACAACTCCAGGTCATTTTATTTGACAAGCTAGCCATCCACCAAAAATTAGGGCTAACCCGCATCAAAAAAACAAAGTCCGGATTTTCCACCGATGTCAGCGTCCTGGAGTCTATGGAGGAACACCCGCTTCCCAGGGCGATTCTTGAATTTAGAACCGTCACTAAACTGAAGAACACCTATGTTGATACCCTGCCGCAACTGATGAACCCTAAATCAGGACGCATTCATACGAGCTTTCATCAAACAGGAACCTCTACGGGCCGATTAAGTTCAAGCGAACCGAATCTGCAAAACATCCCGATTCGTAAGGAAGAGGGACGTGAAATCCGCAAAGCATTTACGGCATCAGCTCGTGATCGCCTGTTGATTTCAGCCGATTATTCACAGATTGAACTGCGACTTCTAGCACATATTGCCGACGACGAGGGTCTCAAATCTGCTTTTGCATCGGGTCAAGACATCCATACGGCCACAGCCTGCAGAATCTTTGGTGTCACACCTGATCGCGTGACTCCGGATCTTCGCGCCAATGCCAAAGCCATCAATTTCGGTATTATTTACGGTATGGGACCACAGCGTCTAGCCCGTGACACAGGTGTCTCGATGGCCGAGGCTAAGACGTTCATCGAAAAATATTTTGAGGGATTCCCGCGAATCCGTGCCTATATCGACAGCGCCAAGGACAAAGCGCGGACAACCGGCTACAGTGTCACCATGACGGGACGACGCCGTCCGATTCCGGAAATCCATGCCAAAGATCGTGGCGTCATGATCAATGGTGAAAATATGGCTGTCAACAGTCCCATCCAAGGTAGCGCCGCAGACCTCGTTAAATTAGCCATGATCGAGACGCAGAAACGATTGGACGCATCAGGCCTCGACGTACAGATGCTTTTGCAGGTTCATGACGAACTGGTTTTTGAATGCCATGAATCCGTAAAGGACGCCGTCATGACCATGGTCAAGGACGCCATGGAACATGCCATGATCTTGACCGTCCCTTTGAAAGTCGAGATCGGTGCTGGCAAAAACTGGCTGGAGGCGCATTAACAAATGACCATCATCAAGAATTCGCATGGCCCAAACGGAGAAAACGAACATAACGCAAGCAAGTCTGCAGAGCACCACGATGCAAATGAATCGGCTGCTGCCGATGGCCATCGACTGATCGAAGGTGGAAAAGTCATGGGTCTTTGGGGTCACCTCGATGAGCTGCGCTCGCGCCTTGTGAAGTCAGGTCTCACGGTCCTCGTTTTGTTCGTCGTGGCCCTGGCATTCAGCACTAAGATTCTGAATTTTTTAAAGCAGCCGCTCACAGATGCCCTCCCCCAAGGGACTGCCGCACTGCACTTCACTGGGCCGATGGATGTTTTCATGGTGAACGTCAAAGTCGCCTTTTTGATGTCCGTCATTTTTGGCGCACCGGCGTGGCTTTACCAATTTTGGAAATTTCTTGAACCGGCTCTTTATCCCAAAGAGCGTAAATATATCCTTCCATTTATCATTGCGACGATTTGCTGTTTTATCGGCGGCGTCGCATTTGCATTTTTTTTCATGATCCCCATGGCATTGCAATATCTTCTGGGAATCGGCCTGGAAGTCGCAACTCCCATCATCACGATCACGGACTACATGTCTCTAATCACGGTGATGATCCTGGGTTTTGGACTTGTTTTTGAAACTCCGGTGATTTTAGTGCTGCTGGCCATGCTCGACATCGTCACGGCGGAGATGCTTGCGGCACAGCGTCGACTCACATTTGTTGCCATCCTGATTGTCGCAGCCGTGATTACGCCCCCTGATCCAATCTCCATGATGGGCATGGCCATCCCCTGTTACCTGATGTTTGAACTTTCAATTCTAGTGATTCGATTCATCAAACGAAAATAGAGGGCTGGGTCATATTTTTTTGTATGGTCATCCACATTTTAATGAGGTCATTCTGTTGACGGCCTTGTATCCCATCGGGAGCAGCTGTATGAGGCTAGACATAACGCCCGGCATTTTCGCTAAGTAATTGATTGACGCTCGCCCGTAGGGCGCCACGAATTGCAATCCAGGCCACTATAAGCGACATGGGGATGATCAGAAAACTCCACCAAGACACCATCGTATCTGCGATACTCCAAGGAGCCTTGAACACCAATGTGGCCACGGCATAACCCTCACCAAAGCCAAGAATGATGCCAAAAAGTACCGCTGCCAAAGCAATCATGAGATATTCGCCCAAAATACTTTCCGCAGATTGCTCTTTGGTACCACCAAGCGCCAAAAGTAAAGCCATATCCCAGCGACGTTGATTGACCCGTGCGTAGGCGATAGCATAGAGCACACCGACCCCGCCAAGCAAGGCCAGCCAGGCGACGATAGTGATCGCGACACCGATTTTATCGACGAAAAATAACATCCGGGTCACTGCCGCTTTGATATCCACCACGCTGATGTTGGAAAACTCCCGTACCAGATCCATCTGCAAGCGGTCGACCCGATCCGTTGGTACACCCCCGGCACTGGCAACCCAGATTTTCGGCGCATCATCCAAAACGCCTGGCTGCACCAAAATCATGAAGTTTGGCGCAAACGAAGTCCATCGGACCTTGCGAATACTCGTAACCTGACCCTGTATCGTCACACCGGTGATATCAAAGTTCATCACATCACCAATTTTTAAATTCAACCGCTTCGCAAATCCCTCTTCCAGAGACAACGCTGGCAACCCATCGCCAGAAAAATTACGCGTCACAAACTCACCATGAACCAGTGTCTCGGATCCACTCAGCTGTTCGCGATAGGATAGATTCTGGGTCCTGGATTGAAGCGCCTCGCGTTGCTTTTGCTCACGTTCCCCTTCAAAATCAACCGCTCTTTGATCGATCGGTTCGCCATTGACGCTTTCAAGACGCGCACGAACCATGGGGGCAAGTCCGCTCACATGGGCACCCATGTTTTGGAGTCGTGCCTTGAGAGGCTCCACCTGCTCATCTTGAATATCAAATAAGAATAGTTGCGGAATCAGGCTATCGGGACGGGAGACCTCCCTGCTGATCACCCTTTGCAGCTGGGGTATCAAACTGATGAGTGATGTGCCAATCGCAAGTGCGATAAACGTGCTCACCGTCGGTAATGGGTTGCGGCTCAATTGCCGCAAAGCAAGCCGCATGGTCCATGGCAGCGGCAACCACAAAACGATCCGCCGGGAAAGACTCAGCCGGAAAAGACTCAATAGAGGCCAAGCAATGAGCGACAAACTTACGGCAATCAGAAGACACGCAACCGCAAAACCGCTTCCCGTCGTCCAGGATTTGGCCTCATGGACCGACGTCAACCACCAAAGAATCAAAGCTGGACTAAAAAGTAAGGCACGCCCCCACGTCCAGCGAGGCAACTGAGGCTGACTGCCGCGTAACAACAGCGCGGGTTTTAAACGTGTGAGTTGATAAAGCCTTGGCAGCAAAAGTGCAAGCCCACTGAGCACCGTCACAAATGCGGAACGAACGATCGTATCAAGAGGCAACCAAATCATTTGTAGCATCCCGGTCACTGGTGTCATCGCACCCGCCAAAACCGGTAATCCAAGACCTCCGATCGCCGATGCCATCAAACTAGCGCCGGCCCCCAAAAGCAGACACTGCAACACGAATACCAAAGGCCCAATCCAGACAGGTGCGCCAAGGGATGACAAAATGGCAAACTCCTTCATGGAACGGGATAACTGCCCATCCATTAAATAGCTCGTGCCCAGCGCGGCAAGAAACAGCGATGCCAGCGCTATCAATGAAAGATAGTCATTCAGGTAAGTCTGAATTCGCGCAAGCTCTTCAGTAACGTCTTTATGACTGCGAACGCGGATATCCGAGGCCAGATCGCCTCCCGTGAGTGATCGCCGCAGCTTAAATAAAGACTCTGATGACAGGTCGGCTGAACCATCTGCTCGAAATCTCTCGATATACAGGATACGGCTCCCCAAGCCGACAAGCCCAGTAGTCGTCAGATCCGAAAGTCTGGCAAAAATACGCGGAGCAAATGAAAACCCGCCAACTCCTGATGTGGGATCATCAATCACCACATCTGCAACAGTGAACGTGCCATCACCAATTTTGATCTGTGCACCAATATCAAGACCAAGCTGAATCCTCAGTTCGCGAAAAATCCAAACCTCGCCTTCCTTGAGAGTGGATGCTTGTCCAATTTTTGCAGGACCTTGCCGTTCCAAACCGATACCGGGATACAATGGAAACCGGTCATCAACAAACCTCACTTCAACCAACCTTGTCCCAGCGCTGCCTGATGCCATCGTCACTAGACTGACTTCTGAGGAGGGCTCATGGGATGTCGGGCCTGCGGATGGCAAAGATTTAGATGGCAAAGATTTAGATGACAAAGCTGTCGATTGAAAAACTGCAGATGCAAATGACCGCATCAGCGATTTCTGCTGATCGGTCCACGGCAATCTAGACGTCACCACAACGTCAGCCGATGCGATCTGCCTGGTTCTGCCGGCGATTTCTCGCAAAAATGCAGTATTGAATCCATCGACAACGAGATAACCAACAAGACCCAGCGCCATATTGACCATCATGGCTACCGCAAAAACACGACTCATCCATATTTGTCGCCATGCGAGACGCCACGAGAGTCGCAGATAGCTCCATGAATTCATGAAATAGCCTCTAAATGACCATGATGCATGCGCAGAACGCGCTGGCACCGGCGCGCAAGTTCCACATTATGGGTGACTAGAATCATGGACATGCTTCTATTTTGCACCATGTCGAACAGCAAATGGGTCACCTGTTCCCCGGTATCCGGGTCAAGACTTCCACTCGGTTCATCAGCCAGAAGCAAAGCTGGTTTCGCAACGATAGCCCGTGCGATGGCGACACGCTGGCACTCTCCACCGCTTAGAGCTCCTGGGAGATGATGCAACCGGTGCGTCATGCCGACCTCAGACAACGCCTTTTCTGCCAAGCCTTCTGAACCCTTGACGCCCTGTATCTCCAGAGGCAAACTGACATTTTCAAGCGCCGTCAGAGACGGCATGAGATGAAATTGCTGAAAAACAATTCCAAGAGATTTGCCGCGCCAACGGGACAGTTGTTGATCGGTCAGAGTTCCAGTGTCCAACCCATCAATGATCAGAGAACCCGATGTGGGACGATCAAGTGTTGCCAATAAGGTCAATAAGGTTGACTTCCCCGAGCCACTTGGACCGATAATCGCAATGCTCCCTCCCTTGGCAAGATCCAAATCCACGCCCCGGAGCACCTCGATGTCTCCTTGTGGGGTCGACCAAGATTTACGTAGCCCACGGGCGCTGAGCACGAAGCTGGAAGAACCTGACGAGCTCATAGTTGCTCCTTGATGAACCGGGCGATCTTCTCACCGATGATTTTATGGCCCTCGGCATTGGGATGGATACCATCAGGAAGATTGAACTTCGGCAGGGCCGCCACTCCTTCGAGCAAAAATGGATAAAAAATGAGTTTTTGTTCCCCTGCCAGTCGCGGGAACATCGCGTCGAAGTCGCGTACATAAGATTGACCTAAACTGGGGGGCGCCTTGATACCTGCCAAGATAATTTTTTTGAAACCAGCTGATCGGGCGTTCTCAATGGTCTTTTCTAAATTTTTTTTTGCTGCCATGACATTCTGCCCTCGCAAGCCATCGTTGGCACCGAGTGCCAGAAAAAGCCAGTCTGGTTTGGTGGGTGATTTCAAATGCCACGCAAGACGAGATGGCCCGCTGGCGGTGGTAGAACCACTGATGCCTGCGTTGATCAGCGTGATCTGATATTTTTCATCCCTCAGGATTTTTTCAGCCACAGCGGGCCAGGCCGATTCTTTGGCCACACCAAAACCCTCGGTGAGGGAATCTCCCAAACACAAAATCGTCACCGCCGCCGCACGCCCGGCAACCATTAACGCCATGCAAACGATCATCCGCTTCAACATGTGCACCCCCAAATGGCATCATACGCTCACCGTCGCACAAAACAAAAGGGAACCTTAGGCTTTTCGTTGCTGATCTCAGTTCCTCATCTTTATGATTGGCTGTCATCATTGAATGTAATTATTGATTGTCATGACCCCGTACCGTCCAAAAAGCTGTAATCGCTGATATATCTCCACCTTATCACGATTACGATTTTATGGTCAGTCTACCAAATTTTATAATCTTGAGTTACGTTCTCGGCCATGTTGGACAACATCATCGTCATTTTTGAAGTTTTGATCCGCCAGTTTATTTGGCTGCTGGTGCCTGCACGTCGAACTCAGGAAATACTGATGCTGCGAAAGGAGCCTCAAGTTTTGCAGCACTCCGTTAAGATGCCGCCACTGAGTTAATGGGACCGCTTGTTTTTTGTATCTCTATTCCGATTGGGTCATGGCGTCGTCGACAACATTGCCACAATAAAGCCCAGCAGAGTAATAGCTTGGCATCGTAAACTTGCCGCTCGCTTTTTGACTGTCGATACTGCGTTTTTAAAACGCCTGCACGTATTTGCACTTATGGACACAAGCACCAGGCAAATTATCCGTGTTGCCGTTACAAAACAGCCAACCGCCGTACGGCTTGAAAACGTCCTACGGAGCGCTCTTATGGACATAAAAGACTATCCTAAGTTTATCGTTTCAGATCGCGACGGCATATACGGCGACTGGTTGGGTGCATTTCTAAAAGACTGCTACGACATTAGGCCGTACCGGACTCCGCCAGGTATGCCCAACTGCAATGCTTTTATCGAGAGGTGGAACCGTTCCGTGCGTGAAGAGCTTCTGGACCACCGGATCGTTTTCGGCGAGCGTGATTTGCGCAAACTTTTCATGGAGTACGTAGAATACTTCAATCAAAAGCGGCCACACCAGCCGCTCCAGCAAGATTCTCCATGCCCAAAACACGGTAATATTGATTTTGACCTATTAAAAATTAAGCGTAAGCGGCTTGTGGACGGACTCATGGTCGATTGCAGCATCGCGGTTTGATTTTTTGGACACTTCGCCACGAATTCGATGGAGCCATCACTCGCCTTTAAAGACAATCCGGCGGGGCCATTTTTTAAACAAAATTCAATTTTAAAATCATAATAATTACAAATATTTAGATCCTAAAAATGCATTCTATACAAAATTTTCATGAAATGAATGACATTTTGTTCCAATTTTGTATAGAATGTTGTTGTGTGCTTAAACCCTCTGGAACTAATAACAAAATTAATTCAAAATGGATCTGCGCACCCTCAAAAACCTAAGCGACACCGCGATTGCCAAACACAGCGCTGCGATCATCGCTCCGCGACGGCACCTTCAGGCTTCACTGAAACCAGCGAAGCGTGAAGTTGTTGGTCTCGTGGGACCGCGAGGCGCTGGCAAAACGACAGCCATGCTGGAGCTCGCAAAAAATATCGACAGCGTTTTCTATATGTCCCTCGATGTATTGGCCCCCTCGACTGATTTATTTCAATTGATCCAAGACGTCCACACCACGTATCGACCCAAGGTGTTATTGTTAGATGAGGTACATTTTTTCCCGAATATCAATCAAACGCTTAAGAACATTTATGATTTTTTAGACGTTCAACTTTATTTTTCAAGCTCCATTGCTTTAGCAATGCACCAGTCACGCATTGATCTTGCCCGGCGAGCCACGATCATTGATGTCCATTATTTTTCTTTTCTAGAGGCTACGCAGAAAAAATTAGGCGCAGAAATCCACGCAATGCCTATTTCGCATATTTTTGAAGGCAATCAGCCACCGCATCTTCTCAATCATGACGGGGAATTTGCAGGATACATCACAGGAGCCATATGCCCTTTCATCGACACTGTCATCAATATGCCAGCGACCTTGCGTAATATTATCAAAAAAATTATCGAGTCCGATCTTACCGGACTTTCGCCAATAGCGTGACGCAAAACGCTAGACCCGTTGCCTGGCAAGCTGTTCAAGCCTAGAAAAAGCGATTACATACTAATAGCGCCCAAT
>JBILMN010000305.1:0-2588 GCA_044375465.1 Oligoflexales bacterium
CCCCGTAGTGTCCAAAAACTCATGCAACGACATTATAATCCACAACCCATCCATCCACTAAGCGATGTCGTCTAATTTTTGAGGGATTAAAATTGACCTGATCGTGCTGTTTGCAAGGAGAGTCATACCCAAGGGATTGATGAGGCCGTTTGAGGTTAAAATCATCGACGTATTCGCGCATTAAAAGGCGTAGATCGTGTTCACCGAAAATAATCCTGTAACGGCAATACTGATAATTTGTCTGGTACTTGTGTCCATAAGGGCAAAGACGTAAAGGCGTTTTAAAAACGCAGTATCGACAGTCAAAAAGTCACAGGCAAAAAATCTCGTCCCATGACTTCGTAGAAATTGGTACCAAGATTCGTCGCGGCGTCTGCTCCGATCAGCAAAGCCCAATTCTATTAAAATATTCAAAACCGTGGACTTTGAGATGACTTTGCCAAGCCTTCGCAACTCACCGAGAATGCGGCGAGCTCCCCAGCGTGGCTTGTTTGTTTTCATTTCGATAACAAGTTGGCGAACTTCATCTTCGGTTGCGGATCGCCCCATCGGTTTCTGCCTATAAGTCCATTTGCGAGAGATAAGTTTACGGTGCCAAGCTAGTACTGTGCTGGGCTTTATTGTGACAATGTTGTCGACGACGCCATGACCCAATCGGAATAGAGATACAAAAAACAAGCGATCCCATAAATTCATTCGCGGCCGCTTAACCGACCGCTGCAAAACTTGAAGCTCCTTACGCAGCATCAGTATTTCCTGAGTTCGACTTGCAGGCACCAGCAGCCAGATAAACTGGCGGATCAAAACTTCAAAAATGACGATGATGTTGTCCAACATGGCCGAGACTGTAACTCAAGGTTATAAAATTTGGTAGACTGCCCATAAAATCGTGATGGTGATAAGGTGGAGATATATCAGCGATTACAGATTTTTGGACGGTACGCGCTTATCACAAGACTTAAACCCGCGTTTAAATCAGTATAATCATGAACAAACCACACCTTAACCGTGTGAGTTTTCACCGTGAATCACCCATTCGATCATCCGCAGATACAAGGTCGCACCGATCTTTGCGCCTTCTTCCAGGTCATTGAAGTCTTCCGAACTGAGATCTGCAGACGAAAGAGCTTCGAGAATTTGATCGCCATGTGGCAGCTCTTCATGCTGATGAATCACCAGGAACCGCGTATTACGAGGATTTAAATATTTAGCGTCAGCCATCAGCTTTTTGATGATGACTCCATGACCAACCGATATGTTTTCAAGAATACATGTGGCGCCCAACCTCAAAAAGGGTCTTGACGATACATGTTGATTGAAAAAAGCCCACCACAGCTGCACATCCAGGCATGACGGAAGTGGTGTTGCGTCAAGATTTTCAAGGTCTTTAGAGGCAATCAAATAATGAGGCTCCTCCTCTTGAGCAAAATTGATGAGGAATTTTCGCAGGGTTTTTTTGTGGGCCATCGTCGGGTGCGCAGCACACGCAAAGAAATGCCGCTGCACGTCCTTGGTCAGATGGTGCTGCATGGACAGGAATCGAATGTATCTCTCAAGTGTGAGACCACCTGTTTTCTCAATGCGTAAAAGCCTCTCTCCAAATAATTTTTGCGCGTCGTGAACCACCGCTTCAATCTTCTTCATGCAACCGTCCTTTTATCTGTTCGACGTTGACGTTCTGCGCTAAGTCTATGCACCCACACCGTTTGTTTTTCTGCGAGGCCACGAATACTGACACCGGATTCTTGTTCCCAACCCTCGGTTCCTGCTAGCCCGATAGACTCAGATGCAACGATCGAACAAGAAAGCGATTTACAAAGACCCTCGAGCCGGGATGCGTAATTCACCGTTGAACCAATACTGGTAAATTCAATGCGATTTTGCGAACCAATGTTTCCCACGACCGCTGGGCCAATGTGAATGCCTATTCCCACCTCAAGGCGGGGCTCTCCTGAGTCAGGGTTGGTCGCATTAAACTCATCGATCCGCCTCAATAGTTTCATAGCCGCAGTAACCGCCATCTTAGGGTCTGGCTGCGTTTGACCGAGTGTCCCCCACGTCACAAGCGCTCCGTCACCCAAATACTTATCAACAACACCTCCAAATTCGGAAACCGTAGGCTCCAAAATTGAGAAAAACCGATTCAGAAAATTTACGGTCGCTGTTGGAGTCAATGATTCTGCGACATTTGTAAATCCTCGGATATCGACAAACATGGCGACAATCTGTCGAATTTGGCCGCCCAGAATCGGCGTATTTCTGCCTAAACTCTCTGCGACCACGGCGGCAGGAACATACCTTTGAAAGTGATTACGAAGTCGTTCCTCGCTCTCATAGTCAGCTCGCTTGTCTAACGCGACCCCGAGCTGTTGGGCGAGACGTTCGAGGATTTTGATATCTCGCTGCCCTAAATTCTTTTTCTTGGTTTGTTGGTCAGCGATTAACACACCCCAACTGCCACTGCGACCAGGAATCTGGACAATCACGAATCCTTGACTACCGAGCTTCAAAATAATGTCTCGCGACGCTTCATTAAGCTGGAATAGATGAGCCTCAATGTCATTTATCGCAATGGGGTTTCCTGAGTG
>JBILMN010000306.1:0-2587 GCA_044375465.1 Oligoflexales bacterium
ATGAGTTTGACAAGTTTCCTCCATCTAGCGCCGTATCATATCGAATCGAAGGGGCTGTAAAGAACCCAGGAATTTTGCAGGGCCCCGCATATTGCGACTCGTCGCAAGACCGCGCTTCTCAGCTGCAAGGTCTAACATTACCGTATCTTTACTTGATGAGTGCCGATATTAAGAACCCCGGATCCATAAAAGATGCTCACGGAACCTGGGAGCCAAATTTCCCGGTTGGGTCTGGATCTTATGCCTTTGGTCCCTGGCAAAATCGCAATATGTTTGGCGCCATGCTTGATGGCGGGCTGCCACAACTAACATATACACGAATACGTGATACCCAATACTTTAAAGTGACTCTGGCAGGATCTATTCAATTAATTAGCAAGCGAGGAGTCGCTTCTAATGGATTTTATTACACTACTGCTAAGGACTTCACCCCAGGCTTTTATTGTTTTGCGATAAACGAAAAATCTTCGGGAGTGATTTGGGAGCCTAAAATCCTGACGTTTAGCAGAACCACAAACTGATCCAATTGACACGCATCATTGAAAAGGATTCCTCCGTTGACCGTATCAGACCAAAATACTTTCAGAACACTCTATTTAGCTCCCTTTTGAATCGCATACCTTCGTGCGGAACCTAGGGTTCAATCGTGTTTCGTGCAATAAATCGATCCGCCGCTACCAACAGCGCGCGCTGTTGCTCCGGTGATTTTTTTTGCCACATGGATACCATCATCGACAACCTGGGATTTTTTTTGAGGACGTGAGATTTCTCCGCGACAAATTTCCAGTATAAGCCATCCCATTCTTCACACCATGGGCCTTTTTTGTAGTCACTCATCTTCAAAATATAATTTGATCCGCATATGTACGGCTTTGTCGCAAAAATCCCGCCATCGCTAAATTGTCCCATTCCGTAAACATTGGGCCCCATCACCCAGTCTGAGGAGTCCACAAACATCTCCATAAACCAGCGATGCACCTCCCGAGGCTCAATGCCAGAAACCAGCATGAGGACATTGATCACCATCAGCCGTTCGATATGATGAGCCCAACCCAAACGCAACGTTTTCTTGATCGCATCATCCAAGGGCGGAATGCCAGTACACCCCTGATACCATGTATCAGCCAGTTTGCGACGATGCCCAAAAAAATTCTCCCTATCCTGCCGTTCACTGTAATTTTGATAAATCCCGCGAACAAATTCCCGCCACCCCATAACTTGACGCACAAAACCTTCAAGACTATTCATCGGCACGTCATGTCTTGCGGCGTGAGAGATCGCTCCCTCGATCACCTCGTCTGGAGTCAAAAGTCCAAGATTCATCAATGGCGATAACGCGGAGTGGAACACCACATCGTGACGGTTTGTCAGCGCATCTTCATATGGACCAAAATTTCCGAGGCGTTCGTGCAAAAAATCCTCAAACCAAACCCATGCGTTATTGCGCGTTGTTGGCAACCAAAAACCCTGCACCTCTCCCGGATGATCGGCAAATAACTGCGACACCACGGCACCTACTGCCGATACATGACGGTCGACCCGTATCTTCGGAAGACGAGGCAACCCAACCTCAAGGGGCAAAGCGCACCGGTTTTGGTCATCGAAACTAAACTTGCCGCCACACGGACCACCGTCATCGTCCATCAAAATCTTGAGCTCTCGTCGTCTCGCCTCATAAAAAGATTTCATAAACGGTTTTTTGGCCCGCTTAAGATACTGTTGAAACTCCATTCTGGATGTCAAAAACATCGGGCTTTCTAAAACCTCGTGATGAATGTTTCTGGTTTTCACAAAGTCCGTCAGCCGTCGCTCCATAAACTTATCTTCAATTTCAAAACTCACAAGTTGCGACACCCCGTGCGCGGTGGCATAGCTTGTCAACTTTTCCATGTAGTTTTGGCGTCGCAGCACCGGATCATCAATTTTGATGTAATCAACCTGATAGCCCGCAGCACGAAGTTCGTCAGCGTAGGCACGCATAGCCGAAAGAAAGAGTATGATCTTATGTTTGTGGAATTTGAAGTAGGTGCAAAGCTCCTGATCCTCTGCCATAAAAACCCGCAACCCAACCGGTGGCGGCAGAAACTTCAGCGGAAATAATTGGTTGCCAAGAATCAAAAATAATTTTGAGCCCACAGTCGCTGCACCACCTGCCGACTCTTGATCACGCTTTGCCATAAGTCCACCGCTCCCAGTTCACAATATCGTGAAGCTTTTATTGTAACGTTTCATTGAACCATTTACACTCGTAACGGCACTGATAAACATCAATTTTTTCGAGCGGCTGCTATCTTCTGGCCACACCCATGCCTCACTTTCGCTGAAAGGAACACGCTATGAAACATTCATCAAAAGGCATCATGAATCGGGCGATCAAAGTGACCATGATCCAAACCATGCTGTTTTTAGCAGCCGTTCCGACTGCCTCGGCCGATCAAAACGAGCGATCTGGAATCACCGCCACAGGAACTTGCCTTAAAAAAATTTCCCAAGATCGCGCCTCTGCGACTCTCACTGTCTCCTCACTGGCCCCCAACGCCAACCAGGCATCAACCGAAACCACAAAAATGCACCAAAAGCTTCGCGA
>JBILMN010000121.1:0-8748 GCA_044375465.1 Oligoflexales bacterium
TTTCGTTCCAACTCTTGGTCAGGGTCTAGTACCAATTCAAACAAAATGTTTGGATACTTGGATTTGAATTCTAAAATCACAGGCATTAAAAGATGATCACAAATACTAGGAGTAACTCCAACGCGAATTTTACCAGCCACATCCGTCAGACGTCCCTGAACTCCGCGGACTGTTTCCTCCATTGCAACAAACAAAGGCTGCAATTGATGGTGGAGCTCACGGCCCTCTTTTGTTAAGAGGACTTTGCCACCACGGCGCTCAAGCAGATTTACGCCTAACTCTTCCTCAAGTTTATCGATTTGTTGGCTAATGGCAGACTGGGTTCTACGTAGCCTTTTGGCGGCATCCGTGATTCCGCGGCTTTCTGCAATGGTCAAAAAATTATATAACTTATTGAAATCAAACATATAAATGCCTATTAGATTTTCTAACAAAATTTTGAAATTAAATTAATTTTACTTATTTTATCCAGCCCCGTAAAGAGTCTCTCAACGGCAAAGCGTTTAACCCAATAGGGAGGAAATATGAGCTACGCACCATTAATATCGTTTGTCATCTTAGCCACTGTCTCAGTGCTTAATAGGAACCTTCGCGCTAAAATTTTTAGTCGGGATTTGAGTGATTGGCTCGTTGATGTAGCTAGCCTTGTGACTCAGTTTTTCATTCTGCCAATCATGAGTCTATTGGTCGTAGAAAAATTTTGCGCATGGGCTATCCCATCACTTCGCGGTGCTATCGGTGGCGGCTGGCTTACTGGCATAGCCATGTACGTTATAATGGACTATCTTTGGTATTGGAATCACCGCATCTTCCACGCAGATACTCCTCTGTGGGCACTTCACAGCACACATCATAAGCCAACACAGTTTGACGTGTTTATGACTGCGCGTAATGCATTAGTCTCCCATTTTGCCATGGTTTACTTTTGGGGCATTGGTATTGCCAGCTACGTTTTAGAAAACCCAACAAGCTTTCTGGTGATGGCGGCCATCGGAGGAATCGTAAATTTCTGGAGTCATACTCATTACAATTTGCCTCAAGGATCAGTTTTAGCCAAAATCCTTGGTTCAATCTTTGTACTACCGATGGATCATGCCTGGCATCACAGCAGGGAAGAGCCTGGTGTAAACTTCGGAACATTCTTAAATATTTGGGACCGCTTTCACGGAACATTTCACCGCCCAGGCACATTGCCAAAGGCTTATGGAGAAGAAAAACATGTCTCATTTTGGAAGCAGCTGGTTTGGCCAGTATAATGAAATAAAAAAATTTTTGGAGGATTTATGAGTACGCAATCAAAAACCCTAGTAGCCATTACGGGAGCTAGTTCAGGAATCGGCGAAGCCATTGCTCGTCACTTATCGAAGGAAGGCCATCCTCTACTACTTATGGCTCGTCGCCTTGATCGGTTGGAAGCCATGAAACTTCCCAATACCATTTGTCTTAAAGTTGATGTCACCAATGAGGTTGAATTAAACGCAGCGATAGAGAAGGCCGAGGCAAAATTTGGCCCCGTCGACTGTTTGGTCAACAACGCAGGCCTAATGCTCCTTGGCCAAGTGGATGTTCAAGACTCAAATGAATGGGATAAAATGTACGAAGTGAACGTTTTGGCCTTACTCAAAGGCATGCGCGCTGTACTAGGAAAGATGAAGCATCGTCGTCGTGGCACGATCATCAACATTAGCTCTGTTGCAGGTCGCAAAACATTTCCTAACCATGCGGCCTATTGCGGAACTAAATTTGCCGTTTCAGCCATCTCAGAAAACGTTCGCGAAGAAGTGGCTCCATTTGGTGTGCGTGTTATCAGCATTTGCCCTGGGGCGGTTGAAACTGAGCTCCTTAGTCACACAACATCGAAGGATATCATCAAAAACTATGAGAATTGGAAAGATGACATGGGCGGTGCATTGGTTGCTGATGACATTGCAAGGGCGGTGTCATACGCTTACGCACAGCCACAGAATGTTTGTATCCGCGAGATTGTGCTAGCCGCTACGAGCCAACAGCCCTAATGTGAAATTGGGAATCGGCTGCCTTGTAGCAATTTCCTCCACAGTCTCAAACGTAAACGAAAAGGTCGATTCCATCCATGGAATCGACCTTTTACCACTCAAAACGAGCGTTACAACCACTGTTGGATTTTGGGGAATGGGTTGTAAAAGACTGCCTAGAGCTCATCAATCACTGGGTCAAGATTCTCCGTGCAAACAGCACGGCAGTATTGAATTTGATCGATCAAAAATTCGCCGCGAGCGCTTAGTTGACGGGCTGATTGTTGATGACAGCATCGTATTGTGAATTTTTAGACCGGAGGCGCTTAGCGTCCTGGGATGACTGTGAATGTCCGGGAATAACGTGGAAAAAAGAGGCCGATTTGCATTATTTTATTTAGCGCGTTTCTGAATACATGCCGCACAATGTTACAATTGTTTGAGTGCCGGAAAAATTACCCTTTAGGTAAGGAGAAATGTATGTTTAAACTTCGGCTAAAAAAGCATTGGATGATTGAAACAATATTTCTTTTCATCACTGCCATCAGCGTCAGCACATCCTATGCAAACACCCCTAATCCAAATTGCGGCATCGATGGCGGTGGTGTACCTAATCAATGTCCGGACTGCGATGCAGAATGTGTCCAGTGTTCGACAACATTCTCTAAATTTACTCACAAGAAGGACACGGACTACACCCTCAAGGTTTACGCTGGTACCGCTAGCTACGATGTTACACTAGGGATTTCCTGCGAAGGCGTAACCGAGGGTCAAGTGAAAGGTCAAAAGTGTCAGGACAGGGGCAGAATATGCTTCATACCAGGAGCTGATCTGACAGGTGAATGTGCTGGGGCTAAGGTTTCTTGTACTGTCACTTTCAAAAAAGCTGTGCAGTTAACTGGCGGTTGGTTTTGTAGTTTAGGTTCCATTAAGATTGGCGCTGACGTTTCGCTAAAGGAGGGGGAATCATGGGCGTTAGAGCGCGGCTATAAATTCGATGAGCGTAAGGTTATAATAAATTCGTCTAGTAGTGCTCTCCATTGTCCAGATGTTGCTGATGAGGTCCGCGAGCGGTGCAAAGACTTCAACGAGAAGAAATTCAGGCTATACAACGAAGATTTGCAAGCCTACATCGCCAAGCAGGTCACATTACTTATGCACTGCGATGACCCAGGACGTCTGACACCATGTCAGGAGAACAGGGATTGTGGTTCAGGCGAGTGTCTACCGGTCGAAGGAAAAGTAGGGAAATACTGTAGTTGGCCCCTTGATAAGCCCACTTTTGAGAAAGATTGCAGATCGCCGGGAGCTTACTGCACCGGCGGAAGAGAATGCGTGGTATATAAATGTGGGTATAGTTTACCACCAGGCGGGTCTCCTACTGGGCTGTGTGTCGATCCGAAAGCCAAGCCAAATCCTTTGCACGTAGGAGCCACATGTTGCCATCTTAATACTCCAAAGGTATGCCGTTGAAATGACTATTGAATAAGATTTTCCGGGATTTTGCATGAAATCGGCCAAAGATCCCGATAGTGATCTAGTGTTGCGCCACTGATGTTTACTCTCTGAATGCAGCGCTGCAAATTGGCGCTAGGATAATAAGAAAAAACGGCACTTTCCGGACATCTTGTCGACTCATTTAACCCGACAAGGTGTCATTCTACTTCGCCGGACCACCTATAATCACAAAAAATATTTCGCACCGTCCAAAAAGTCGTAAGTTCGGACTTATCGCCACCTTATCACCATCAAGATTTTATGGGAAGCCTACCAAATTTTATAATCTTTGGTTGCGTTCTCGTCCATGTTGGACAACATCACCAGTCAATCACTCAGACGATTAAAGTATTCCGATCCCATGCTTTTTCACTTCAGCGAGGATTGGAGAGCTCGCACTTTTGTACATGTAATCACTTAAGTTTGCCGTGATACATTCAAGTCGTATGTCAATTCTTGATGCAATTAGATTGACGCTTGCACCTTCATTAATGCGGTCTTTGCCAAAGTCTCGCGATACGACACAAAGATCAATGTCGCTATCTTCGTGTTGCCTTTTTTTTGCGTAAGAGCCAAACAAGACGATCATATCTACGCGAATGCCTTGGTCCCGCAACTTTACAAAAAGCTGAACGGCGAGTTGTCGAATTTGGTTTAGGGTTTTTGTTCGCTTAGCCATTGATAAATTGAGGTCCCAATTTTTAAATATTTCTTTGAGTACGCGGCGGTAAACTTCTGTTTAAGCTTCGCCTTTTCATCAGGATACCGAGTTGAAAGGTTGAATTCGTTAATAATTGCCAAATTTTTGAGCGACGCTAAAGAGATCTTTAGTTCAATTCGATCCAAAAGAGTCAGAAGATTGTGTGTAAAAGGCGGATGGGCACCAGTTTTTTGAACGAAAATAGATTTTAGTATTTTTTCGATGGCCAAATGGAGAAAAAAGAGACCTTGAGGGTATAATCTAGAAACAACGATCAAGTGCTGAGCGGCCTTTAAGTCGTCTTGACTTTGTTCTCGCCAAAATTTTGCCAACTTTTCTCGTTCAGTCGTCGTCATTGTAGTTCCAAAATCAAAAGAATCATATTCCGCTGTAGACCATATTGTCTCTAAGGTCCTGTTAAAAATCTACATATTTTAGATTAAATACGCCAAGACGGAGCTTATGAAAAATTGATACTTCAATTTACAGACTCTCAGATCAATCATTGAAGAACTTTATTCAGGGGTTTGCCTATGCTGAAAATGGCATGGTCCAGTATTTCACGGCCTATGCTGTCTTGATGGCTAAGGTTTTCTCTCTGAAAAGGAAGCGCGCGCTTGATCCAGTGTGACATCGAGTCCAGGAATCGTCTCCAGAGTGGCCGCAGGGAGTAATTCTTTGTAATCGTTGTCATGAGCTTTCATCTCCGCGACTTTGATGTCGTGATAGCGGAAACAGAAAGCGGGATGCGCATCGGCAATATCTGATGTGGTGCGGTTTGGTGTGGTGTTATGCTGTTTTAGCTGATCCACACAGGCATCAAAACTGCTCTCTGATCGCATCATTTGCTCAAGATAGGTTGTGAATCGATCTGGATGGAAACCCGCACGCAGATAAAATTCAAAGCCAACTTCGTCAGCTTGTTGTTCAGTCCATTGCACATACGGAGCGTAATGATTGGGATCATCCTTTGCAGGCAGTTCCAGTTCACAGGTCCTGGCGATTTCGGGTTTGATTCTAGTGCTGCTAAATCGGATGAGATGCCTCATAATTTTTTTATCGAGGCAATCTAAATTGACAACACTGAGAAGACAGAGTTCAGGGCCGTTTTGAACGTAGCCGGACAAAGTGTTACTAGCTTCCATCAATTCATCGATATGCAAACTGAGCCGGTCAAGAAATTGCCAGGACTTAAGCGTGTAAACCCTCGGGGCCGCAATCACTTCTGGATATTCTGCCAACAGGAGCGTCAAAGCTTTGGAGGCGCTTGCGAACTGATTGGGGTTCTGCGGAGGATTCGCCGTTCCGAGGCGCGCTAAGATGCTGCGATCGCGCATCAATGTGGCAGCTTCAGAAAAAATTCTATTGCGGTCAGCCGCAATCACCAGATCTTTTCTGGAGGACTCAACAGCCTCCATCCATTTGGCTCGTGCATCGAGACGGCGCTTACCCTCCACAGGATCATAGTCTGTTGGAAGATCCACGGCATCAGGTTCGCGTAATTTGTGCTGCATGGTGATATGCGCCAATTCATGAGCCAGCACTGCAGCGATATCAGCATCTTTGGCGTTATTCATTTCCAGAAGACCGGTAGAGACATAAATCGTTTTAGTCTCAACACTGGCACTGGCGTTCATGCCTTGAGAGTCCTGAACGGCGAAGCAAAACTGTCCGGGTGCGTATGGCCCGGCAAATGTGTTCGGATTTTTTTGCATCAGCCAACCCGCCACGTTCCGGATGTATCGGACGGCTTCCAGGTATTGCTTGCCGTCTTCGCAAGGTTTAGATTCCGTCATCGGTGATACCGCGGTTCGACCGAAGATATGCTTTGATTGATATTTTTGCGGTTGGGTCGTCTTACAGCCTGCAACTGCGCTGAAGCAGGAAATCGTCGTGATCAACAAACTACAGTGCGTCAGGCGCGTCATGGTGACCTCAGTCGGGTGGGCTTTTACGGTCGTCCAACTATGTTACCAAATTGGTATCCAAATGTGAGTAGGATCGCCTGGCATATGAATATTTAAAGAACGCGAACGAAGCGTTGAACTGCAAGGTTGATGCGTTGTTGGTTTGTTTGCAAATTGGTGCACAAAGATAAAATATTTTGCGTTGTTGCAGGCGAAACAGCTTTTGGGAGCGTCGGGGGCGACATCGAGGATGTCATGGGAGCGAGAAGTCTCTCATACAAGCCAGATTCACGGGCGGCATGGGGTGTGATTAAGCCGATACGGGCCAGGCGCTGGGCTTGGGCGATGTCCATGGACTGCAAAAGATCTGGGACGCGCCGACTTTTAAGTCCGTGGATGCTTCGCAGTAGACCTTGCCAGAGTATTAACTGAGCGCCCCATGTCATGGTGCTGGTCTCGCTAAACCTGCGCAACTGCGATGGGGGCAATGTGAGCCGGAGTCGTAGCGGCATCTGATGGACGTTCTGACTTGAGGACATGGGCTTTGGTGCCTGATTCGCATGACAGAGCCAGACCTCAAGATTGTTCTCAAACCGGAGATCTTGGGCTCTCTCCGCAAGCTCGTCAGCTGTTGGACAATGCCACAGAGGATTTGGGAGGTCATCGAGTTCGGCGTAACGATCATAGAGTGCCATCGGCCTGAGGCCGCAGGATTTCCACAGATCAAACCACTGTTTGATTGTGGCACGGCTTTCCCACGGGTGCATGAATGTATCGGCAAACCGGGTGTCGTGATCAAGTGACGAGGATCCCATTTGTTCCAGGCGATAGTGTAGCCTTGGGGATGTTGTCGCTAGCTGCCGAAGCAAATTTCGTGCTGCCTGCACATCACGATCTTCTTTGTATGATAAGCCCAAATCAACAAAGGCACGATTGATCTCCCAGATCCAGTCTCTGGCATGGCTATTGTAGACCATCAACCGAATCAGTCCATCGTCTGCCAGTGAGTCGCGCATGAGGCGCATCGTTTTGCGGTGACCAGAGATGTGGTGGAGAACGCCGTAGGCCTCCATGTGCTGAAATTTTCTTTGTGTGCTCAACGAGGACTGCAGATAAGCGTCAATATCACCATGATGAAAGCTGATTTTCCGACCGAGAAACGCCGTTCGTATGGTCGCGCGCCTCAGGCTTCTTTGGCTCAGATCGACACAGGTGACCCTCGTTGCCGATGGTTCCCATTGACGGATGATGTAGGGCAGAATCTCGCCGCTGCCAATGCTCAGAAAACTCCTGGTCTCAACTCGATCGTCCATTGCGATACCTGAGATGGCTCGAGCCCATAGTGCGCTGCCTAAATAGCCATCTTGCCATCTCGGCTTCGCCAACAATGGGTAGTGGGGGTACGGGCGTCGTTCGTAAAGAGCGCGAACGGCAGTAGTGTGAGAGTTTTCATCTGAGTTAAACATAGCGTTTCATGGTAATCGCAAAATGCCATTGGATCAAAGGTTTTACTTGCGAATTTTGAAGGCTAAAGCAATGGCAAGAGGTTTTAATGAGCGAAGCTCAAAAGGTTTCCAAGTCGTCAAATTGAATCGTTGAAAAAAATGCTGGGCTCGTGCCAAAATATTCGACCAAACAAAGGTGGTGATCAAACTATGGGCCCCAAGTCGTCTCAACAGAAACCAATCAACCAAGAATCATACAATAAAGATCGCGTCGCGTGGCTTGCCGGTGAAGTGCTGCGGCACAAGAATCTCTATTATGCCGGTCGTCCTGAAATCGCTGATCTCGATTTTGACCGTCTTGAGGATGAGTTGCGCTTATTGAGTCCGGATCATCCCGTACTGGCGGTTGTTGGTGCCATTAACGTGGAATCCGCAAATCCTAAGGTGACACATGCGGTACCCATGTTGTCGTTGGATAAAACATACGACATTAAGGACCTTCAGAGTTGGGCTGATGGCCATGAAGTGCTTGGGACCTTGAAAGTGGATGGGACAAGTATGTCGTTGGTTTACCTGGGGGGTAAATTGGCGCTGGCCAAAACCCGCGGCAATGGCCGCGAGGGTGAAGATGTGACTGCAAAACTCAGGTGGGTTGCTGACGCGATTCCCGAGATCCCTGGGGCAGGTGATTTTGAGATTCGTGGTGAGCTCTACTGCTCAGAATCCAACTTCACGAGATTATCTGCCGAGATGGTGCGACTGGGGCTGGAGAGACCAACGAGCCCACGGAATATTGTGGCTGGGATTCTGGGGCGTAAAGCTCACGGTGAGCTTGCCCGATTTTTCAATTTTTTTGCTTTTGATGCGCTTGGTATCGGTGGTTTTCAGTCGGAGATGGACAAAGTCCAGTGGTTGACCACAAAAGGTTACCGAATGCCCGAACCTCGACTGCTTAAATCAGCGCATGACGTTGCCACCTATCTTGATCATGTTAAGGGTCTGATGGAGGCGGATGAGGTTGGCTGCGATGGTGCTGTTTTCAGCTATAACGATCTGCGCTTGCATGAAGAGCTTGGTGCGACCAACCACCATCCTCGCTATAAGATCAGCTTTAAGTGGCAGGGTGAAACCGCTCGATCAAAAATTGTGCGCATTGATTGGGCTACCTCGCGACTTGGGATTGTGACGCCAGTTGCCGTGATCGA
>JBILMN010000307.1:0-2563 GCA_044375465.1 Oligoflexales bacterium
TAATCTGCACTCAGCTTGTGATGATGATTCTCGCGCTGATCATGGCCCTGCTCACGTGGTTTGGCGTGATTGAACCGTGGCATATTTTGGTGCTCACGGCGCTGCTTGGCGCAGCCAACAGTTTTGACGCGCCCGCAAGGCAGTCGTTTGTGTCAGAGCTCGTGCCCAAACAAGACATGACCAACGCCGTGGCTCTAAACGGCGCCATGTTCAATACCGCATCGACCGTTGGCCCGGCTTTAGCAGGTATTGCCTATGCCGTCTACGGCCCCGTAATCTGCTTCACCATCAACGCGGCCTCATTTCTGGCAGTGCTTATCGCGCTTCTGCGTATGAGTTTGACGCCACGTCCACCAAAAAGACACCATGAGTCCCTGCAATCCCAGATGGTCAGCGTCTGGCGCTATGTCGCCGGACATCAACTGATCCGCAGCCTGATTTTTATCGCTGCAGCCATGAGTTTATTCGGCGTATCGGTGGTTACCATATTTCCCTCTTGGGCGGTCCACGAATTAGCCGGTGACGCCCGCGTTGCCGGCTACCTTCAGGCTGGCCGGGGTATCGGAGCACTCATCAGTTCGTTTGTTGTGGCCTATTTTGCGTCAACCATGAGTCGTGGCCGGGTTATGCGACTGGGTGGCTCGATCCTGCCGATGGCACTTCTGGTATTCTCGGTGCTGCGGGATCTGCCGTTATCACTCATCGCCATCGCGGTGATGGGATTTGCGCAGGTCATGGTCTTGAACGTGGCGAATGCACTCATTCAAACGACGGTTGATGATCAATATCGCGGACGAGTTTCCAGCATATTTGGACTGACGTTTTTTGGACTTTTACCGCTCGGCGGATTACTCACTGGAATCATCGCTGAACATTGGACGCAAACCACAGCCGTCGTCTTATCGGCAGGCTTATTTACCGTCACCATGCTTCTCATATTTAAAAGCCACCGAGACCTAAAACACATGAAGTGAGATCTTCACCATGAAACATCAGGCATTTTACCGTCATTACAAGGACAAACCATACCGCGCTTTGAGCGTGTGTCGCCACAGCGAAACACTCGAAGAACTGGTACTATACGAGGCACTCTACCCGAATGACCTCGGACCACTCTGGGTCCGACCAAAAAACATGTTTGAGGGAAGGCTCAGTGATGGCGTCACCGAACGATTTCGCCTCGACACTAAAGCCAACCACGAACACGTTGTTCAACGTCAGCTTGACGCCTACAACGACGGTGACATCGAACGGTTTGTTGCCTGCTTTGCACAAGATGTGCGTGTGGAAAATGACAACAGGGGATCACTCATCCTCGCCGGCCGCGATGCCATGAAAAATTACTACGGCAAAATGTTTAGCGACTACCCAAACCTCCACTGCAAGGTAGTCAAGCGGATCGAGTCGGGATCAACGGTGATTGACGAGGAACTGATCATGGGCCATCCGAAAGGCGACCATATTAAAGCGGTAGCCATCTATACCATCGCAGAAAACATCATCACACGGGTTCGATTTCTCTAACAACAGGTATCTGGCACAGGATCACCTGTCGATAACAGTATCGCAGTTGGGCATAGCGGGCGGAGTCCACTCGTGAAGATGTGTCGACTGCTATGATCGACCATCCTTTAAATCTTGCCATGACTTTGAAAAACTGATTTTACTCTTCATCGCAAGAGCAGCCTAAAACTACCGCGATACGGCCATAAGTCGAAGCACTAAGCGAACCGTTTCTGAAATCGAAGCGTTAGAGGCCGAATGAGGTGACTTTAGTCAATTCTCTTCAACATCCACTATTGTCTTTGGAGTGGTGCCCATATCGAATCCCTTATCCAAATTGGGAATATAATATTACGGGTCTCAAATCAAGAATGCGCCCCCAGTCGGACGGATGAGCCAGCCCACTATGACTACCAAGACATCTCTCTCTGCGTTTTGCGGCGCGAGCCATGAGGCCAAACCACACGAACCATGTTCAATATTGACATCAGACGGTCAATCCACGCCACCTGCTTTCACTCTACCTTCAACCGTTGGCATGCTCGTCGCAAGACCTTACCGCGACGCAAACCTACACCCCAGGGAAACAGTATTATGGTAGACTTGTGGTAGAATCACGCTTCATTGATGATTTTTTCCGCTAAACTGCCGAGCATTGACAGAGGTTTCATGAGAGCGCGCGCGATTTCTAAAATAGATTTAAATCATACTTTGATCCGCCGGGTCATGATCACCGCGGTCTCGCTGGCGAGCTTCGGTGTGACTACTGGGACCATGCAAGGTTGCAGACCTCGCCCTGAAGTCAAACAAACAAAACTCTCTGCGGCAGACGCGGTGGCCAACCCTGACTCACCGTTTGAGTTTTTTGCACCACGAACATGGGCACCTTTTGCAGCAGATCAAATCATGTCACAGCCGATAAGAGGCGGATTTGATCTATTCCAGCTGGATATGGCCGATTTTAGCCGCTTGACTGGCACCTTTGGCGCGGCCATTGAACGCCAGCCGAGCGGCGTGGTGCTCCGCTCGGAGCGTTGGCGCATCGGCACGGACGTTGGCC
>JBILMN010000123.1:0-8700 GCA_044375465.1 Oligoflexales bacterium
CGGAGCATCTCGCCTCGGGACTTGATGGCGGCAAAAGAGTTTATGGCAGGGTGGAACCTAAGTTCCTTGCCGAGCTGCTCACTGATGCTTTGGATCACAGGCGCGGCCAGGAGCTCTTGTGAAAACGCAAGATTATGTTGGGGCTCAAGGAGAAAATTCATCAACAAAAGCGCATCAGCTTTGTGCTTAGATTTTTTCGGGATCGCAAAACTGTCAATGGCGATGGTATATCCTTCGCTGGGCACGATAAATTCAAATTCCGGACGACGCGCTATCAGCCGAAGGGATTCATTAGAATAGATTTGCGCCGCCATTAAATCGCCCGATTCCAGCAACGCTGATGGTGTGGCCGTGAATTCACGCACCCTCGGTTTTGTTTTGATCAAAATATCCCGAGCCGCAGCCAAAACCTTTGGATCTGTAGCGTTGGCACTTTGATGGATCGATTTTAGCGCTGCCGCGAAAGCCTCGCGACTGTCATCAAGGAGGCTGAATCGAAGGCGAAGGTCAGCGCGGGTCAGCAAATCCTTGTATCCACTCACCCGCTTGCTCACTTTGGATTTATTGTATGTGATTCCGGTGACCGCCCATGAGTAAGGCAAAGACCATTGATTTCCTGGATCGAAGTCCTGATGCAAGAGGCTTGGATCGATACGTGACGCGTTAGGAATCGCTGCCATATCCAATGAGCTTAAAAGATCCAACGAGGCCATCACCGCAACCATATAATCGGAGGGGATGATCAGGTCATAACCACTGGCGCCTGTTTGAATTTTGGCCAAGAGCTCTTCATTGGAGGCGAAATTGGATTCAACAACCTCAATGCCGGTCATGGCTGTGAACTGATCAAACAATGTTTTGGACGTGTATTCTCCCCATACCAGAAGGTGCACCTGGCGCTTAGTCGCCTGGGCCTGATCGTTTCGGCACTGATGGGTGCAAGACGATGCCATGAACAGGATCACTAGGGATATCTTGAGTTGTTTGATGATCTTTAACACAGATGTGAGACATCCTTCACTGAGGAAGCTGCCGCTTGGGATTCGATGATCAGTCCCCTTGTTGAATTCGATTGTTTTAGCACTGGTTCGTCTCGTAAAATCTATCTCATAATTCTCGTTTGAACACTCATGAAGATCAAGATGAAGATCCATAACCACCAATAAAGATCAACGAAGGCTGATGAATATGCAAATCACAATCATGTATCATTCTCAGATGCCCCATGGTGATGCCATTGCTTGAGATACGCTCGGTCACAAAATTCTTTGAAGGACAAAAAATCCTATCAGATATTTCGCTCACGATTCCACAGGGGGATTTTTTTTCTATTTTGGGCCCCAGCGGCTGTGGAAAAACAACTCTGCTGAGGGTCCTGGCAGGGTTTGAAACGCCGGATGAGGGACAAGTTTTTTTTGCCGGTCAGGATGTCACGAAGTGGTCACCCCGGCATCGTCCATTTAATATCGTTTTTCAACGCTATGCCTTGTTTCCGCATTTGAGCGTTGCTGAAAATGTCGCATTTGGACCACGCATGCGCGGTGTGCGCGGACCCGCGCTCCAAGATGATGTGCGCGAAGCATTACGAGTGACGCGTATGGATGATTATTTTGATCGGCGGATCGATCAGCTGAGTGGTGGACAGCAGCAACGGGTAGCGCTGGCTCGGGCCATCATCAATAAACCTCAGGTGCTGCTTCTTGATGAACCGATGTCCGCGTTAGACCAAAAACTACGAGAGAGCATGCGCGTTGAATTGCTCGCCATTCAGCGCCGCCTTGGTATCTCATTTGTGCTGGTGACTCATGATCAAGAAGAGGCTCTGACCATGAGCGACAGGATCGCCATTATCAAAAATGGAAAAATCGAGCAGTGTGCCCGCCCCGAGGACATTTATCGCCGCCCGGCGAGCCCGTTTGTCGCTGATTTTGTCGGGGCTGTAAACATCATCATCCGCAACGGTGTCAGACAGTTCATACGACCAGAGGATATTGATGTTGTAACCTCTCCCTATCCTGAGCCGGTGCCGCAACACTCGTCGCCGGCCACGGTGCGCGAAATACTTTTTAAGGGCGCTGTGACTGATCTGATTTTAGATGTGCCATGGTCCGAACAGGATTTACCCAAAGGCCATCTCATCGCGCAGATGCCATCCTCTAAAGCTCTTCATTTACGGGTTTTAGATAAGGTGTTCTGCAGTTGGAAGGATTCCGGGACGATCGGGGAGTCGTCAGCATGATGAACGCAACCACACAACGGCAAGGACATTTATGGATGACCTTGCCCTATCTTCTCTGGATGACGGGCTTCATGGTGGCGCCGATCGGTTTTGTGGTGGTGACCAGTCTGCAATCCAAAGGATCGTGGGGCGGCGTTGTTTATGACTGGAGCGCTTCGTCGTTTGTGCGGCTGCTCGACACGGTCTACTTGAAGGTTTTGTGGGCGTCTTTAAAGCTGGCTACGATGACAGCATGCTCATGCCTGTTCATTGGCTATCCGATGGCCTGGTCGATGGCGCGCATGAGTCCATCGCGGCGACGTTTGGCGATGCTGATGGTGATGCTGCCATTTATGAGCAATTTCGTGGTGCGCGCTTATGCGGTCAAGTTCTTGATTGGCGTCGAGGGACCGATCAATCAAATTTTAATGGGGTTTGGTTTGATCCACACGCCGTTATTTTTAGAAAGTCCACGACTTGCGATCTGGTTTGGCATGGTGACCAATTACCTTCCGTTTATGGTGCTGCCATTGTTTGTGGCTCTTGAGCGGTATGACATGACCATGATTGAGGCCGCCAAAGATCTCGGAGCATCCTGGTGGCAGCTCTGGTCAAACATCCTCTGGCCAACGACAAGAAAACCCATCATGGCGGGAATGACTCTGGTGTTTGTACCTGCCGTGGGAGAGTTTGTGATCCCTGATTTGATGGGAGGCGGAAAAACCATGTACCTCGGCAACCTGATGACAGAACAGTTTTTGCGCGTTCGAGATTGGCCGTTTGGAGCTGCCGTATGTCTCACCATGATGGCCAGTATCGGGATTGCGGTACTGTGGCTACAGCGAGTGTACCGTCCATGAGGTCCTACGCCAGTCGCATGCGACCCAGCCGGGTCTTTTGGTGGTTGGGTTTGGCGTTGCTCTATGTGCCCATTGCGACTCTTATCGGTTATTCCTTCGTAAATCCAGAATCCCGTCATACACCAATGAATTCATTTCTGTCGCTTGGCGCCTATCAAGATTTGGCTCATGACACTGATTTGCACGAAGCCCTATGGTCATCGGTGATGATTGGCGTCATGAGCGCCTCCACAGCGGTCATCATAGGTGGCCTTGCGGCATTCGGCTGCCGCCGAAATATAGGGATCGTCGGCCGCTTCATTGCTGGTCTGACGCTGGTACCACTCGTGGTTCCCGAGGTGGTGTTTGGGCTTGGTCTTTTGATGTGGTTTGTCCTGCTGCGCATCAGCCTTGGCCCCATATCGCTCACCCTGGCTCATGTAACGTTTTCGGTCTCTTATGTTTTTATGACAGTGAGCGAACGCGCTCGAACTCTTGATCCTGATCTGGATGATGCCGCATCTGATCTGGGCGCAAGCCCCAGCAAGATATTTCTCAGGGTACACCTGCCGCTGCTTGCACCCGCGTTGATGGCAGGGTGGCTGATGGCATTTACGCTTTCGTTTGATGATTTTTTAATTTCATTTTTCACCAGTGGGCCAGACACGAACACTTTGCCAATCGCACTTTACGGGATGATTAAATATGGAGTGAGCCCAGTTGTTTTTGCTGCGTCTACGGTGATTTTTGCCGTTAGCTTCGTCATTGTAACGATCATCTACCGTTTAACCCGTACCGCGAGATAAAATGCCTGGCAAACATCAAGAGCTCCATGCAACTTGACATTGGGGTTATTTCGCGGCGCACCTATCGATCCAGTCATAGAGCAATGCTCCAGCGATGCGATAAATCTTGGCAAGCCCTGTAGAGCAAGCAGCATCACAAATGAGTATAAACTCAATCACCGCTGACACATGAAACCTCGTAAACCATCCTGGTCAATGTTATACTAATCGAAAGCACTATGGTCTGACCTTGCCCGCTTTTTTTTAAGCTCCGTGAGAGCAAAACGTTGCCACAATATCAGGAGACAAAAGCATGGAAATGAGGCACCTCCTTGGAATTTTAGCGATATCGGCTGGCGCTTTGTTTTTTGTGTTTGTATTCCTGTTGCCCAGTATGATCACGATATATATGACGAGCAAAAACTTCGGGTTACTGTTGTCTGCAGGATACTGGACGACAGTGGGTGGAGCTTGGGCCCCGCATTTGATTGGACTGATTTTGTTTTTAGTGATCTACCCGATGACCAAAGCTCCCGGCGAGGGTGGCATCGCCGGACTTTGGTTTATATTTCTGGGTTTCGGCTCAATGACGGTGCAATCAATTCGTTATGTTCTCAAAACCAACAAAGGCGAGACACTGGAATTTTGGGACGTGGTAAAACTCAGCCTTTGGCCTTACGGGATCCTGTTGGTGCTCATGATACTGGTCGTGCTCGTCGGGCTGTTTTTTACGTGGCGTGACAAATCTGGTTCAAATTGATGAATGGGAGTCCCGCGAACAAATCTCCGGTTGAAAATCTGCCATGACCGTCGTAATTTTTCGAAACCTCAAATTTATAGCCCACCGATCGCAAACGGTTCTCATTAGGGAGAGCGTTCATGAACTCCGGATTTTCTGATCTATTTATAACGCGCGGCACCGCAATGTCTACGTACCCATTAAAACTCGGGATGCTCATGGCATCCTGCCTGATAGGACTGGTGTTGGGATTTTCCCGTGCTGCCTTTTCCGAAGACTCCGATGCGCATTCGGTTGACGAATCCCCTTCATATTCCACTTCCAATACGACCTCTAATTCCAAGTCCGCGAGATCCCGCCCTCCGGAGCCTTTAGGCGTCCTTTGGCAGGCGCACTGGTCAGCCGGAGTCTTGATACCGCGTGGTCAACGAAACGCTGTCGAGGTTTCATTTGGACCACGACTCTGTGATTACATGCAAAGTCAGCACGTATGCGGCGTTCAGTATTTTTCGATCGAAACGGACACACGGCACAGCCATGTCTCGGCTGGCATTGGGTATTTCGGACAAGGTCACGGCATACCCGGTGGAATTTTTTATGATTGGGGCCTGATTTCCGATGGCGAACGGCGACTCAGCCGCCGCAGGACTCTGACCATTTCCACCCCACCGGTGTTCTTTCCGGTTTTCTTCCGGTGGACCGAAAGGGGTGGAAAACGAGATGATTTTTCCTTCGGCTTCACCATCAAGTATGTGAACATGAGAGGCTTATTCTGAATACTCTGTTGCAAACAAATATTTAGAACAGATCTTGTCAGGCCTCAGGTTGTTTCTTTGGATCTTGAGAGCCGGTGGCCATACTCCGCGACAAACGGCAAAAGCCAGATCCTTAAGACTCCTTTTTTCGTTTAAAAAACAAATGGATGCCAATTTTCCTCTTGAAACGCCTGATGCCGTGCGTTAGAGGTAACGCCCCCTAAGGCATATCTTTAAGGTTATAGGAGAGCGAGTCGTGACCATCCAGAAAAACGCGAGTGCCGCAGCACAGCAAATGAGATCAGTATTAGAAGAGTTCCGCAATTTTGCCTTCAAAGGTAATGTCGTCGACATGGCCGTCGGTGTGATCATTGGAGCGGCGTTTGGAAAAATCGTTGATTCCCTGGTCAAAAATATTCTGATGCCTTTGATTGGTTTGCTGACACCTGGTGAGCAGGGTTACGTGGGATGGAAGGTCGTGGTTGGATCGAAAGAGATCCCTTATGGGTTGTTCCTGGGCGAGATCGCCAATTTTTTGATTGTGGCCTTCGCCCTGTACCTGTTTATGGTTAAATTTATGGGGTTTTTGATGGCGCAGAAAAAGGCGGCTTCGGAGGCACCAGCAGCACCCGTAGTGTCAGAAGAACAAAAACTGCTGGCGGAGATTCGTGATCTTTTGGCAAAGCAAAAGTGACGGCCTGCGAAGCCTTCTCCCGACACTCATAGATGCGGTATCGCCATCTCTCAAGTGCGGGTCGGGAGATGACAATCTCATTGTATTTTTAAAACCACCTATCAAATTGCGTCATCCATTTGGCCAAATTAGTACGCAGCTGATCGCCAAGAGTATCGAACGATCCGCTGACAAAGAGGTTTCCGGAGCTATCGAAATTGAGAGAACCGACGCTGCCATCAATACCAGAGCCGACCTGGTTCCAAGCCGATGTCGTGTTGTTCCATTTGGCAAGTCCACGCATCGGCAGATCTCCAGCCAATTTGAATCTCCCACCGACAAATACTTGATGATTGCTGTCAACGACGATCGACCAAACCTCACCATCGGTTCCAAGTCCGAGAGGTGACCAAGTTGTCCCATTCCATTTCGCGATATTATTGAAGTCAGTCGAACCACTGGATCCGGAACATGACGTTGCTGGATACGTACTGGTAGGATATGAACCAGAGGCACAGTTGAAAGAACCTCCCGCGTAAACGTTACCCGAAGTGTCGACGGCCAGAGTCTTGACAGACATAAACCCGATTGCCCCTAAATTTGACCACGACGATCCGTTCCATTTTGCTACTTTCCCTCTTAAATTATATCCACCTGCGTCAAAGAATCCTGCCGCGTACAGATTGCCAGCACTATCCACAGTCAGAGCAGTGACCGTCATATCAGTGGCAAGTGTTGTCCACGAGGAGCCATTCCATTTTACGATATTTTTATCAGAAACGACCCCTGCCGTCGTAAAACTTCCTGCCACGTAGACGTTGCCCAAAGCATCTGCCACACTCGACGTGATACCACTATAACCATCACCGGTAAAACCAGAGCCAAGCGCTGCCCACGATGAGCCATCCCAGCGTGCGAAATAATTCGCGGAGACGTTATTTACTTTAGTGAAATTCCCGCCAATATAAAGCTGGCCCGAGGAGCTGGTGACCATGGTATTTATCGGCCCATCAACTCCGCTTGCCAAAGATGTCCATGATGTTCCGTCCCACTTGGCAACACCTTTGGTGTTCGGCAGATTTGGTAGCTGCAAATCTCCAGCGACATAAAAATTACCAGCGATGTCAAATTGGGTTACTGACCGACTGCTATAATTATCGTATGTTGGGCGTAGGCCTTCGCCATCTGCCATCTTTGACCACGCTGTACCGCTCAATCGAGCGATCCCCGACGCTGTAGTTCCTCCGATCTTGGAGAATGAGCCACCGGCATAAAGTTGTCCGCCACTGTCAAAATAAAGTGTATTGATGTATTGATCTGCAATCGCGGCATCAACCCATGCTGTACCGTTCCATTTTGAAATTTTGTGCGTTGACGTTCCACTGGTATCCGTAAATATCATGCCCACATAGACATCTCCGCTTGGACTGAGTGCCATTGAGTAAATACTGTAATTATCAACATTTGTACCCAAGCTCGTCCAGGAACTACCGTTCCATCTTGAGGCCGAGTTGGAGATCAGACCGCTTGAATATGAGGTTTTCATACCCGCAGCGTAAACATTGCCACTACTATCAATAATGATACTTTGAGAGGTAAAATCAACACCAGATCCCAAGGCTGACCAAGATGTCCCGTTCCATTTCGCGATCCTGTTCGCTGGCGTAGTGCCAATTTGCGTAAAAATACCACCGATATAGATATTTCCAGCATTGTCGGAGGCGATGGCAAAAATATAGCTGTTGGGATTTTGCGCCCCAACAGCACTCCATGTGGTTCCGTTCCACATCGCCAAATTAGGGCAATAATTGTTATCGGCGAAGTTGAACATGCCCGCGGCATAAATATTGCCGGAATTATCTGTGGCCAATTTGATTGGCCAAGTCAGAATTAGATCATCAAATCCAAGCCCAAGTGGAGACCATGATGTTCCATTCCATTTTGCGACTTTGTTGAGAGAGATAGTTCCACCACTGCCGGAGCATGTCTTATTTCCAAACGACCAGCTACCCCGAGAATCTGACCCACCGACGCACGAAAAACTACCTCCGACATAGATATTTCCGCTACTATCAAAAACGATACTGGTCACAGCGCCATTGAGTCCTGAGCCGAGGCTTTCAATCGCGCCATCGGATTTGATACGGAAAATATTATTGACACGCTGACCGGCAAACGAAGTGAAAGATCCGCCGACAATTAAGCAGTATGGGGCTACTGTGCAGCCAGTGGTCACAGAATCCTTGACGATCACTAAAACACCACCATTAACACCCGGCATGTGCGGACTTATAGGTTTTTTTGTGGTGTAGCTACCGAGGTTGATAAAATCACTGGATGCTGTTGACTTGGCGTAAATGGTGTTGGTTTGTCCTAAGGCTGTCACTGAATTCGCAAGCAATAAATTCGCTCCGGAGGTGACTGCTTGCGGAGAATTGACCGCTGTGCCGAGCATATCACTGAAAAGCCCCACTGTATCCGCGGCGTCAATAGAAAACTTGACGTAAGGTCTCCAGGTCGTGTCCGGATAGAGACTCGTATCGGGAAAGGCCTCGATCATCGACGGCGTGATGAGATTTATAGTATAGGTCGCGCTAGCGATGGCGGAGTTGGCAAGTCCAGCTTTAACTCCAAGGACTTTGATCGTCAAAGACGTACCGACATTTATCGGGGCCGAGTATACCGACGAAG
>JBILMN010000124.1:0-8605 GCA_044375465.1 Oligoflexales bacterium
AATCAGCGGACATGACGAACGTCACCGCAGGCAACATCAAATCAGGTGTCACCATCGCTGGTGTGACGGGTCAGTACCCAAGCGCAACTTACACACTGCCGAGCTCAAGCGGTACGGATCTCACGACCGCAACCTTCAATGCCCAGATCAAGTCATCGGCGACGTTTCAGTATTTTGACTCAGGCGGCGCTCGCTACACGGCGACTGGCGACACCAATATCACAGCCGGAAATATAGCAAGCGGCGTGAGTATCTTCGGGACGAGCGGTACGTATTCGGGCACCGCTCCCAATGCCTGGGACGTGCGTGTCGGTACGGTGGTCAACGGCGTGACCGGTAAGCTTAAAGTCAACTGCCGTAACCAAGCAAACCCAACCGTCTTTGATATCGATCAAGGTCAGGCAGCCACCATCACCACCGGTTCCCCGGGAAGCATCAATATCACAGCCCACGGTCTTGCTAACGACACGATGGTCCGTATTAATTATTCAACAGCACCGACTGGTCTTAGCAACTCCACCACCTATTACGTGGTCAATGCTGCCGCCAATACGTTTAATTTATCGGCGACTTCTGGCGGTGCTGCGATTAACATGACAACTGCCGCAGGCGTTAACGTCACCGTACATAAATGGCAGCCCACACCGCAGGTGGCGGATATCTGGGATACGATTGACGACTATAATAGTGACACTTCCGGCCTGCCCGGTACGGTGATCTCAGGGTGGACAGACAATGACTGCGGCGGAGTCGAGGCGACTGCGGGAGACAATAATGTCTGGAAGGACGTGACGACCACCTCAGGTGGTGCGGCGTCCAATTGTGCCACTGACGGTGCTCGCTGTACGATGCAAGATAAGATCACTGGACTTTGGTGGAGTAAACAGCAGACCAATGCGGCGTGGTGGCAGGCTGTCTCCGGCTGTCAGAGCCTCAACCATAACGGTCAAACGGGCTGGCGCCTACCGACCCAAAAAGAACTCATGGACGCCTATAATCACGGTATCCGGTCCGCCGCCGCCACCAACTGGATCACCGAGGCAGCTATGGCAGATGATTATTTCTGGTCCGCGTCGTCGGTGTCCGCCAGCACTGCCTACGCGTGGTCCGTGTACCTGGCCGATGGCTACACCTACGGCACCAATAAGTACGGCACCTCCCAGGTTGTTGTTTGTGTTCGTTGAGTGAGGTGGTTGTGGCGTCCCTCCCCGGAATCCATCATGCCGCCAGTGCGCGTCTTGCTGCAGCTTTGGTCTGGTATTGCGAACGTAGCATGTCCTGGGCTGTTCAGTGATTTAACTTGTGATAACAGTGCCTTGCCCTGTTTTTTTTGGGGCATGGGGTGAGGATCTATAAATCAAGCCATATGAGCACTTGGTGGGCAGTTAAAACCACGGGATGGCAAGTCCGGGGTGGGAAATTTTTGACAGGGGGCAAGAGTTTGCCGCTAGTGATCTGAAAAAACATTGCATCGATGCCAGAGGGTGATGCAAGATCTTGGATCGGTTGAATTTTTTATTTTTTATTTTTTAATATTTGTGGTTTCTGACAGGAGGAAGATCATCATGGGTCGGCTGGTTGCGTGGTTGCTGAGTTCAGTGCTTTTTGTGGGGTGCGTGTCCATGCCTCCGATTCAAAATAATACGGATCTTTCATCTGTCGATTTTTCCCAAGTCAAATCGTTCAAGCGTGGTGAGAGTTGCACGACGTTCTTGTTCGGGGCGATCCCGTTTGGTGCGACCAGAATCACAAGTGCGGTTCGCGATGGGAATATCAAGAGCCTGAAAATTGTCGAGTACGAGACGCGAAATTATTTGATCATCTCCCAGTTCTGCTTACTTGCATATGGAGTCTAAGACCATGGAAGTTATCAAGACGTCAAAGCGTGCTTGGTTTGCGTTTGCCATCACCAGTCTCTTATGTTCATTGCCATCAAATTTTGCACAGGCGCAGCAGACCAGTGGTGTGAAGGCTCGTCATCATCTGACATCGAAGGATGACGACCAGCCGACCGAGACGGCTCTGGCGATTGATGAGGGGGCGTTTTTGGGCTACGGCGGTGTTCGCTGGGGGTCTTCTTATATGGACGGTCAGTGGATCCCGACGGTAGGTGTCCGAGGGATGTGGCTGTACCAGGAGAAAATGGCTTTTGGTCTGGACTTTACTGCGCTGTCCGGGCGTTACCATCCTTACAAGGACGCGGCGCGCCGTGGTTGGACGCAATCCGTCACCACCTGGGGAGCGGTGTTGCAGATGACGACTGATCCGCGACAGGAGTTTCATTATCAGTATGGGTTGACGTTTGGTCGAGGCATCACAAGATTGTCCGCAGATGATTTGGAACTTCCGGATCGCTACGAGGCGCCAAAGACGTTTTTTATGATCGCTCCTGAAGGTGTCGTGCGATGGAATTTGACCAAGTACACTCGTCCGTTTGTTGGCGTCAGTGCCATGATTCCCTTTGCAAGCAGCGGGAATCAGGAGTTGAAAGAGGCTGGTCTAAGTCGCATCTATACATTTATTGGTGTTGATATCGGCGCCTTCACTCTTTAGTCCATCAAGGAATCATTATGACAAACTGGTATATGAAGCGTGGTGATCAAGAGGTGGGTCCCGGGACCGAAGCGCAGCTGCGTTCGGCCTTCAAAAAAGGCGTGATCACGCTGGACACCCTGGTGCGTCGTGAAGATTCTCGTGAATGGATGACGCTGCGGGATTCTCTGCTGGTTGCCCCTGAGGATATGAATCCATTTTTAGGTGGTGCATCCGCAGATAGCAGAAGTACGGCCCAGGGTGCGAAGCCGCTGATCCACAAAGACATGTTCCAGGAAAAGCCCCGCTACAAAAGAAACGGGTCCGTGCGTTACGCCACCATCGTCGATCGCACGGTGGCGATTTTAATTGATGGATTTATCCTGATGATTGCGAGTGTTGTCACGCTTCGCATGGGTATGGTTGGTTTTATCCTGCAGGCGGCGCTTGGGTTTGGGTATTTTGCTTTTTTCCAGCATGAGTGGGGTTACACCATCGGTCGTAAATTGATGGGCATTCATTTAGAGATGGCGAGTGGTGGACGCCCGGAACTGCGGGTGATGATTGTGCGTTATTTTGCGGCCATGTTGTCGGGGTTTATTTTAGGGTTGGGCTATTTTATGGCCATGTTCGATGATAAGGCCCGCACGCTCCATGATCGTGTGGCTGGAACCGTGGTCGTCAGAGATTGATCGGTCATCAATGATGCCAGTCTCATGTATTTGGTCTGGCGTTTGGTCTGGCGTTTTGGTTTTGGGCGGATTCGTGAAGCGGTAGGAGTGCAGGAGACAAAGATTTATGGACGACCAGTCATTGGGTGAATTCAAGCGATTTTCTGAAGTTGTGGAGCGTGTTCTCAGCGGGTTCTCCTCGCGAATTGTTGGTCAAAAACACGTGGCTCAAAGGCTCCTCATGGCATTGATGGCAGATGGTCATGTGCTGCTTGAGGGGCTCCCCGGTCTTGCCAAAACCACCGCGATCAAAACGATTGGCGAATTGACCGGACTGAAATTCTCGCGGGTGCAATTTACGCCCGATTTGTTGCCCGCCGACGTCACAGGAACGCAGATTTATGATCCGAGGCAAGGGACGTTCCACGTGCGCAAGGGCCCGTTGTTTGCCAACCTGGTGCTTGCCGATGAGATTAACCGGGCACCAGCCAAGGTGCAGTCGGCACTGCTTGAAGCCATGCAGGAGCGGCAGATCACCATTGGTGGTGAGACGTTTGCACTGGAGCAGCCCTTTCTGGTGATGGCCACTCAAAATCCCGTCGAGCAAGAAGGGACGTACCCGCTGCCTGAGGCCCAAGTCGATCGCTTCATGTTCAAGGTGGTTGTCGGTTATGGCTCCGAGCGCGATGAGATAGAGATGCTGCGCCGCGCTTCATCAGGCACGCTCAATGCGCCATTGAAGCCTGTGATGACCCGCGCCGAGTTGATTGAGGGACGTCAATTGGCGTCACAAGTAAGAGTGTCCGATAAAATCCATCAGTACATTGTCAGTCTCGTGTTTGCCAGTCGTGAGCCCGAGCGTTTTCGTTTGTCTGAAATCAAACCATGGATTGAGACCGGTGCCAGCCCGCGTGCCAGTTTATTTTTGGAGCGTGCGGCCCGGGTGAATGCCCTACTTCAGGGGCGTGATTTTGTCACGCCCCAGGATGTGAAAGACGTGGCCGTCGATGTTCTGCGTCACCGCGTGACATTAAGTTACGCAGCCGAGGCTGAACAAATCACGTCTGAGCGCGTGGTGGGACGCCTGCTTGACCGTGTCGAGGTGCCATAGAGGTTCGAGAGATCCAGGGAATTGCCGAGAATTACCGAGAATTGCCTTGAATGACCGAGTCGTGATTGATGCTATCACCTGAGATTATCGCCAAAATCAAAGCATTGGACCTGAGGGGCCGTCATGCTGCCACAGATCTGATGGCAGGTGATTACGCCAGTGCGTTTCATGGGCGTGGCATGGAGTTTCATGAGGTTCGCGAGTATGTTCCGGGAGACGATGTTCGCGGTATTGACTGGAACGTTACGGCACGGATGAGTCAACCCTTCATCAAAGTGTTTCGCGAAGAACGGGAACTCACGCTGATGCTGCTCGTGGATGTGAGTGCGTCTTTGGCCTCAGGTCATGGGCGTTCGCGGCGCGAGGCTGCCGCAGAACTGGCGGCGATCTTGGCGTGGCTGGCGATACGCAGCCATGACCGCGTGGGACTGATGCTATTCAGCGATCATGTTGAGCTCTTTGTGGCACCACGCAAAGGACGTGGGCACGTTTGGCGTGTCATTCGTGATGTCTTGACATGGAGCGGTAAGGGTCGAGGTACCAATATTCCAGTGGCCCTGGAGCATTTAAGTAAAGCCGTGCGTCGCCGGGCTGTGTGTTTTGTGATTTCCGATTTCTTGGTGGCAAGTCCCAAAGATGCATTGGGACGAGTGGCCAGGCAGCATGACTTGACCTGTGTGCGCATGGGGCACGATGTGCTTGATGGTATTGCGGATGCGGGGGTGGCCATGTTTGCAGATCGTGAAACCGGAGAGTTTGTGGAGTTTGATACCAGTAGCCGCAGGGGACGCGCCCTACTGGCCAATGCGCATCAACTGCATGTCGAGCGTTTTGAACGAGATGTCAGGGATGTGGGAGCTGATCTATTGTCGGTCACATCTGGTGGATCTGTCGTGGATCAATTGGCGTATTATCTGCGCGGTCACCAGGCTGCAAGGGGACGCCCATGAGCGCTATGGGAACAACAGCCGATGCAAAAAACAAATCTACCGACGCGTCAACCACTGAAACTTTAGAGGCCGTGCCGCCCCATGGTATGAAGCAGGACATCAGACCTGAGCCGCCTGTTTCTGCTGGGTTTTTATTGGTTGTGGCGGGCGGTATTTTGATGGCGGCCCTGGGCATTGCCGCAGGGTTGCAGCTTTGGTCCTGGTGGCGTCAGCGTCGCAAGAAACCGCTGGCGCAGCCGTGGCAGGCAGATCCTTCAGAGTGGGAGCAATTATTGGTGGCCATCGCTGCCATTAAAATCCCTCCGGCCGATGCACTTCGTTCCGAGGATGGGCAGGCCGGCAAGCAAGGGAGGACCGCGTTTAGCCGTGAGTTTAGCAGTGAGTTTAGCAGTCAGATCAGCCTTTATCTGAGGCGGGCCTTGGAGTTGAAAACAGGCCAGCCGTTTGGTGAGCGCACTACGGATGAAATCACACAATGGATGAAGCAGGGCCTGGATCTTCGTGGCGTGATGGAAGACGGGGAATTTTTGATGTTTTTGGAATCCATGGACCGTGTGCGTTTCGGCGGCGGGACGCTATCGGAGGCTGAGGCCCTGAAGACTCTGCAGCGACTGCGCGACTGGGTGCAGCGCTTGGAGCAAGGAGTTGCAAGCACCAAGACCAGTTCCGCTGAAGAGACCACAATGGTAGGCAAGCTTGAGACAGATGCCAAAGGGGGGCTTCGTGTCTTTGATGCATGACGTCTCGGCATGGTTCAAGATCCATTGGGTCAACCCGCAGTGGCTGTGGGTTTTGCCGTTGGTTTTGTGGCCTTATGTTATGGACCGGGTGAGGCGACGTCGTGCGCTACCGATTGCCAGCGCGGCGGTGCTGTTACCGGTCATGGTACGGCGTCCGGTGTCTTGGCTTAAGCATGGTGGATGGCTTCTGCGGTCCCTGGTGTTGGGTTTGATCATTGTGTCGTTAGCGCGGCCACAGATCGCCGATGACCGGGGGCATCGGCACTCCGAAGGTGTCGACATCATGCTGGCTGTTGATACGTCGGGAAGTATGCGAGCCAGAGATTTTGAGGTGCGCGGTCAGCGTCCCGATCGTCTTGAGGTGATCAAGGCGGTCATCAGTGATTTCATCGCAGCGAGACCAGACGACCGCATCGGTATGGTGGTTTTTGGCAGTGAGGCATACACGCAGGCGCCGCTGACGCTTGATCATGATGTGTTACAGAAATTCCTGGACCGTGTCGCGATCGGCATGGCAGGCGATGGAACAGCCATTGGCGATGGACTTGCCACTGCCGTCAAGCGTCTCAAAGACGCACCAGGAAAAAGTCATGTGGTGGTGCTCCTGACCGATGGGGCCAACAACGCCGGACGCATTGATCCTCTGGCGGCTGCTGAGGCGGCAAAAGCTTTGAATGTGCGGGTGCACACGATTGGGGTGGGCAGCGAAGGCGTGGTGCCCATCGTGCAAAATGGCCGCGTGTTTCACATCAAAGCTGACATTGACGAGAAAACTCTGACCGCGATCGCCGAGGCCACGGGGGGCGTTTATCGTCGTGCGGTCGATACCGATGCTCTTGTGAACGTTTACCGCGAGATCGACAAATTGGAAAAAACACGTTCTGAGACGCCGGAGCGTCGACGTGGTCGTGATGTTTTTGGGACGCTTCTGGCAGGGGCAACGCTGCTTTTGATGCTTGAAGCATTGTGGCGTGTCAGTCGCTACCGGAGGCTTCCCGCATGAGTGGTTTATGGGGTCAGATGTCCTGGATGTCTATGGGGCGACTCACGTGGTTGGTGTTGCTCATACCCCTGGTGATGCTCGTGTGGATGGCGGCCCGTCGCCTCCGTGTGCGGCTTTTGCGTGCTCAAGTGGCCGTCCCGACGACCCATATTGGCAGTCACGCAGTCGGTCATGGGGGCTTGGCCACGCAAAGTTTTTGGACGGTCCGACGGATTTATATTTGGCTTAAAGGTGGGTTGTTGTCATTGGCGCTGGCGGCGTTGATCATCGCCAGTGCCGGTCCGCGTCTTGGTTGGCAATGGATTGAAAGTCGTCAAAGTGGCTTGGATATGGTCGTCGCAGTGGACGTGTCCCGTAGCATGATGGCTGATGATCTCGATCCCTCAAGACTTGAGCGAGCTCGCCGCATGGTGATTGACCTGATGGACGTGGCGGCGGGCGACCGGATTGGATTGGTTGTTTTTGCAGGCGCGGCGTTTGTGCAGTGCCCTCTCACCGTGGATCATGGAGCTCTGCGGACTTTTTTGGATCAGTTGAATCCGGAGATGATCCCAGTGGGTGGGACGGATTTGTCGGGAGCACTCAGGGAATCTCTGCGCGCTTTGGACGCTGGGGGCGAGGCGGAAGGCTCTGCCGCGAATCCGGGAAGCAGTGATGACGAGAGCGGTGGTCAGGCGCAAGGAAAGTTGATCGTGCTGTTGACGGATGGCGAGGATCATCAAGGAGATATCGAATCGGCGATCAAGCAGATTGAGACAGCCAAGGCGAAGGTCATCACCGTCGGTATGGCTTCGTCGGGAGGCTCTCCCATTCAAGATCCAAACGGTGGTTATGTGAAAGACCGCTCCGGCAACGTGGTCATCAGTAAGCTTGATGCCAAGATTTTGCAAGAAATCGCTGCGCGCAGCGGCGGCGTGTATCTGAGTGCCGAAGATTTTGGAACATCGGTAGCGACGATCTATCAAAATACCATCCGCGCCAAGGGGACGGTTCAGGAGACGCAGGCGCGACGAGAAAAGCTCTGGTATGAAAGGTTTCAATGGCCTGCGGCCTTGGCGCTGTGTTTGTTGCTAGTGGAGTATGCAGTGTTAGAGATTGGCGGAGGGGGGGCGACAGGGCTTCTTGGATTGATCGTGATCGCGGCGCTCCTACAAAAACCAGACGTGGCTTATGCAGGGGCATCAGACATAGAGCGCTACAACGCGGCGGCCGCCGCTATGGCGAGTGGTGATCAGGACAAAGCGCGTCAAGGGTTTCAGGAGTTGGCTTCTGGTGCCTCTGGTGAGGCGCGCCGCAGGGCTCTTTATAACCTGGCAAATATCATCGCTGCCGAAGGCAAATTAGATGAGGCCGTTAAGTTTTATGAAGAGGCGCTCACCATGGATTATCAAGATCAGCAGGTGCGTGATAATCTTGCTTGGGCCCGTCGCGCAAAGCAAAAAAAGGATGAGAAGAATAAAGACCAGCAGCAGCAAAAAGACCAGCAGCAGCAAAAAGACCAGCAGCAGCAAAAAGATCAGCAGCAGCAAAAAGATCAGCAGCAGCAAAAAGATCAGCAGCAGCAAAAAGATCAGCAGCAGCAAAAAGATCAGCAGCAG
>JBILMN010000125.1:0-8597 GCA_044375465.1 Oligoflexales bacterium
GAAGGTAGTGGCTGGAAAAAGCAGCCCATCGAGATTGGACGGCGCGGCCGCTACGAATTTGAGGTGAAGACCAATCTTGATCCATCAGTCGTTGTTCAGTCAAAACTGTGGTGATGTCTCTGTCCACACAGGATCTTCTTCGGATTCTTAAATGAACTCTAGGTGCCATGCAACGGCTGTGAAATTCGCTTATCAAGCGATCACTGGATGGCCAAGAGGCCAGAATTTATCATTTAATTTATTATGCAAGCGATACATAATGTTTGACGAGCATAATATCTTGAGATTGGCTGGCAATGAAATCATTTGTCAATCGAAAATTGGAACTATCGAAGCTCAAACAAGATTCTCCCGGATCAGCGTCTCAACCGTTGGATTTGAGCGACCTCGAAGAAAATCGACGAACACAGACGTGTCGACTAAATAAGACCTCACTTCGGCACTTTCTTGCGCTGTCACACATCATCGAGATGGAAAGATGTAAAATATAATTCCATATTTTCGATTTGATTTTCGTTGGATTACCCAAAAATCTCAGGTCACTGCGGTGGCAAACCGTACTTTGGTGATGTCCAGGATGCAATCTCAGGACATGAAAGATCGCGCGACGAGTTGGGCGATATCGTCTTTGCTCGTCAATTCCGACATCCGTCCGTCTTTGGCGACGGCAAAGGCTCGGTGCTTGGTAGAGCTTACGGCGGAGAGCTCGTTGGCAATCAACATGGAGAGGTCATATTTTGTGATGTAGTCTTGGGCGATGGTTTTGACGTCGTCGGGGCTGAGCCCGATTTCAAGCTTAAATCCAATTTTAGGCTTGTTTGGCAGATGAATGGCTTCAATAATTTTTGGTGTGGGTTTGAAGTGGACGGTGAGGTTTTGACGTCCAGATTTGATTTTGCCCATGGATTTCTCGGCGGGCTCGTAATCTAGAACAGACGCGCAAAATACCCCTCCACAAAGACCTTTGGCCGCGGCATCCTGAGCGGTGGCAAGCATCTCTGATGTGGTCAGAACAGGGATCTGCTCGCTGGCAACTCGAGGCTTATGCTCGCACGGGCCACAGATCACGGTGGTGGCAAAGCCTTGGCGGTAAAGTTCTTCGCTAATGGTTGATCCCAGTTTTCCGGAGGAATAATTTGAGATGTAGCGAACATCGTCGATGTAGCCACGGGTCGTTCCCATGGTGACAAGCGCAGGGAGTTTGGGGCGCTTGGGGCGGTTGATGATGTGGGCAACCTCATCGGCAAAGGTCACGGGGTCCGGGAATTTTTGCTTGCCTTCCTCTTCTCTTGCAGCAGCCACAAAGACGCCGTCCCAGGCTGCGATTTTTGCCATGTGCTCCTTGACGGCTGGAGCTTCGCGAAGGCTATCGTGCATGGTGGGAAGGATGATGACTGGTTTTTTTTGACCCAAGGCCGAAGCGACCAGTGCCGTGCAGTGGGAGTCGGTCATGCCGCGAGCGATTTTAGTCAGCATGCTTGCCGATGCGGGTGCGATCATCACGGCATCACTGACGCAGATGTGGGAGGCACTCCCTGAAAATCCGGTGACCGTGTCGTGACCAGCGGCCCAGGAGAGAGCCATGGGGGTTACAAACGCAGAACCGCCCTGGGAGAGCCACGGCGTGACTTCTGCTCCAAGGCGGCGCAACGAGCGTATCAATCTGACTGACTCAACCGCAGCGATTGAGCCCGTGACCACGACGTCAACTTTCCGCCCAGCGAGAGCGTCAGAGACAGGGATCACGTGCAAATCATTCATGGATGACTTCTTGAACGACGTTTCAATTACTTCTTCACTTTGGCTTTTGCAGCGGCCTGGGCCTTCTCGTTCGCATTTGGCTTATTGAGGGGAAGGTTTGGCGCTGTTGTGCCCTTGCGGCGAACTTCGTTCTTACGTGCGGCGCCTGTTTTTGCGACTTTGCGCTCGCGGATTCTTGTGAGTTTTTGGGTTTTAGATGCCATGATACAAAGGTCCTTTCTTACGTCAGAGCGGGTCAAATTAATGGAGTGCCCCATTATATTCAAGCGGAAATTAAAGTTTTATCGCAAAAATCTTGCCGTTAGGTCAAAGACTCCAGGATGTAGTAGCAGGGCATGGTTTCGCTACTGCCAACCTTTGAGGAGCCAGTTGTGACGGGGCGGAATCCGTAGCGGATAAAAAGTTTCTGTGCCTGTTCCATGTGCGGGGTCGTCTCAAGGTAAAGGCGCTGATATCCAAGACGTTTGGCTTCATCGATGCAGCGCTTGAGAAGCCTTGCTCCAATACCGTGCCCGCGCCATTCCGGACGCACCACGAGATCTCTGATTTCGCCGACCCCCTCAGATGGTGACAGTCCGTGCAAGGGCCCAAGTCCCGCGCCACCCACGACGCGCGTGAAGGTCGGTACGTCTTTGGGCGCATGGGCTTGAGCATCCACTGGGGTTTGTGCGCTGCGTTGGTCTTTGGCAATCACATAGATGGAGCCAGGGGCATCATAAACGGCGGCAAATCGATCCAGACGCCTAAATGTGCTCGCGAGCACCGTCCCTGCCTCTTCAAACGCGCCGATGCCCTGCCGAATCATGTCTTTGACGGTGTCGGTATCAGCATCTGACATGGCCGCCAGGACCACGTCTTCGGCGGTCATGAGTCCAAGGCCCGCAACGTTGAGACCTTGGTGGGTATGTGGTTCATTGGCAATCAAAGGTTTTTCGCCCCAATTTCGCAAATATCATTATCGTGAAGATCAATCGGCGAGACCCCGAACGATGTCTGGACGACTCTCGGTCGACACAGTCAGTCACAGTCAGTCACAGTCAGTCACAGTCAGTCACAGTCAGTCACAGTCAGTCACAGTCAGTCTTACTTCCGATTGTCAGAGCATCACAGGGGCGGGACCTTATATGATCATGGTCCCGTTGACTATCCCTAAAATCATCTGCACCCTAAAATTGCTTAAATATTAATCAAATCTAATACTTAGTGGGCCAAGGCCGGGGCCGTATTGGTCCAAATCTCCCGTCCTTGGAGGGGGTGTACCGGGCGGTTCGTGGAGCCATCAAAGATGCTGGTATACATCTCGAGCTGGCCACTGGACATGGTGATCGGGTCTTTCATCACAAACCAACGGACACCTTCGGAGCAGGGTGGGGTGGTGAGGCTGCCTTTGTAATGAATGTAGTCTTGCTGGCGCGGCAGTAAGTTAGTGAGTTTGAGATCTACTGTGTGTGGGGCCTTGGTGTTGGCATCCCGAGGCAGAGTGTCCCAAAGGGGTTTCAAGGACTTGTTTTCCTGTCCCGCTATTTCGTTGATCATGACGCCAATGACTGCGAGTTTGCCCTCTTTATTTTTATGGACGAAGTGCAATTCCATGTCCGCGGGAACACCTGCGAATCGGTGCTCGCTGGGATTATGAAAGTGAAACTGCGCAAGTTTGTAAGTCTCTCCGTCGATGGTAATCTGTTGATCGTCCGATGTAAGGTTCGACTGAATCGTATGGCCATTGTTCTCAACGGCGAGCTTTGCGGCTCCATAATGCCATTTAATTTTGGGCGTCGAGGCTGCGAACTGGGCGCCTCGGATATCAATCGGTGACTGCTCCATGCCTTTTTCGCATTGGGAGAAGTTTTGCGCGAGATCGCCCCAGTGCGAAGGACCGGCCGCATCGGTTTTACCGTAGGTCCAATGTGGCTTATGCTGCTGGTCAATGTGGGCAATTGCGGCTTGTGCTTCTGGTTTTTTCGATTCTGCATGGGAAGATTCGGATTTCGGAGATGTGTGCTCCGTGGAAGCATGATGGTCATCGTGGCTCACATCGCCCACAGGGGCGCTGTGTTTTGATTCGTGTGCAGCAGCATGCTCGGGTTCATGGGCCGTTCCGTGCTCAGGCTCGTGTGCAGCAGCATGCTCGGGTTCGTGCTTTGATTCATGCCCGCCCTCCTCATGGTCGGAGTGCGATGGTGCTGCGCTGGCGAATTTTGCCTGCTTCAGCCAGATGGTTCCCCCACCGTAAATCGTACCACTCAGCCCCAGGGCAACAACCCAGGCGATGGATTGTTTTGAACCATGATTCATTTCGTCCTCCCACAGGCTTGCAGCTGGACCCATTGGCAAGCCACTGCGGGGATCATTCGGGTGGAGAATCCGGAACTTTATGAATTTGACCAAAAAATATTTTAAGTCACTGAATTTATGGATGTTATTTTAATTAATCAACAAAAGCACCAAGGCTTGGCGGGACCCAGGTTTGAGGTGTGATTTTTTTGATACCGCAACCCGGCTGTTCCATGTAAGCTCGCCCTCCCGAAAATTGGAGCCAAGAACCAGGCTCACTTCATGGAGGCAGACAACATGGCATTCAACATGGCATTCAACATGGCATTCAACATGGCAGGCAACATGGCAGGCAACATGGCAGGCAACATGGCAGGCAATATCGCATTAAAACCTTTCAAGATCTTCTCCGGCAAATGGGGCTTCGGTCTGTTCCTCGTTTCAGCCATCTCTTCGATGTCTGGTGTTGTGGGATCGAGAGTCTTGTTTGGCGCGGACGTGACGCTGATCTCGGGTTTTTACCAGAAAGAAAGTGATAAAATTGACGGAAAAACAAAGGGTTCTATCAGTACGATCACCCTTGGAGGCCGATTCTCAGACGACCTGAACACCGATACCGCGTGGATTGGTCAAGGTGAGCTTAATATGCGCAGCTACAATGCGAACAGTGGCGCGCCGGCCCCCGATAACTCAGTGGGTTTGACCATCGGTGGTGGTGCCCGCTTTTATTTTAAACCCATCGCCACGGCGGTGGTGCCATACGTAGACGGTATCGCGACGGTGCGCAGCGACAAATCGGCTCGTTGGACAGACTTGGGATACGTGCAGGTGACAAAAAGTGGCTTGTATTATGGCGCAAATGCAGGTATCCGTGCGGGTCTTGGCGATAACTTCTTTGTTGAGTTGGACCTGCCGTTCTTTGAGAGCCCGCTATTTGCGGTCACCAAAACGGAAACCGTCGAGCAGGTTGGTGGCGCTAAGACCACGGCAACGGAAGAAAATACCGAGACCGCTCTGTTTGCGAAGTCGTCTGCAAAACTGATGGATGCGCGACTGGGTGTTGGAATGAGGCTTTGATTGGTCCATTGATTGGTCCATTGATTGGTTAACGTGCATGAAACAAAACAGTGAAGATTGAAAGTAGAAATAAGGAGTTCCTTTATGCGTAAGAATCGTCCCCCCCGTAACCGCAAGAAAACAGCCAAATACCGCGCCAAAAAGAAGATAGCCCGTCGCCGCAAGCAGGTAAAATCGATTCCTGGTCAGCGCGCAGGCATGACCTTCCGCCGCGGCTACAAAAAGTAATTGCATGAAATGTTTCAGGGGGCGAGCTTTTGCAAATTGGCAAGGCTCGCCTTTGCTTTTTCAAATGACGGATCAAGCTCAAGAGCTTTTTTAAGGTAATCCGAGGCTTTTTTCAGATCGTCCGGGGTTTTGAGCTGCACATGGGCCAGTGCCATGTTGTAGTAAATGCGAAAATTTTCTTTAAATTTTGGATAGAATTTGAGGGCGCGATCATACTCAAGCAGAGCTTCCGCAACTTTGCCCTCTTTGGCCAATAGCACACCCTTGTTGTTGTAGTGTCGGACAATTTCCATCGGTTGCGCGACTTCTTTGCCGAATGCGACCGCGTGATCATCAAACCCATGATCATAGAGCTGTTTAAAGACGTCAAACTTGTAGTCCGGTGACTCCGGGTTTAGTTTAACTAGCTCCTTGAAACGCACGAGGGCCTTATCTGGATCTTTCATCTGCAGATACATCGTGGCCAAGGAATTCAGGCGATCGAGGTTTTGCGGGGCGAGCTGGTCGGCCTTTTCCAGGTATGTTTTTGCCTCGGAAAAGCGCCCTAGCTTCATGTGCATGCGACCAGCCGTGTTGATTAAATTGATGTCGTTTTGGCTGGTCTCAAGCATTTTTAGTGTGGCATCGAGACAGTCTTGGTAGCGAGCCGCGCCTTCGTAAATCTCGATGAGCAGGCGTTTGGCTTTATCGCCGACCTCTCCGATCATCTGCTGTGTTTTTTCAATGGCCTTCTGCACGTTGCCAAGTTTCAGGTGGGGCATGATGACCCGGTCTTTGACGTCATTAAATGCGGCAGCCCGCTGGCGGTGCGAGAGAGCCTTGGCGAGTAGCGACAAAAGCTGGATCTCTTTGATGGGTTTTGTGGCTATCTCGACATCTGAGAGTTCCCGTGCCAAACCATCTTGGCCAGTCGTTCTTTGACTGCTCGTCGCAATGATAAAGCCCGTGTAACGCTTATCCATGATTTCATGATTGCGCCATTTTTGGATCAACGCTAGTCCAGGTAATGGACCAAAATCCACTTCAACCACCACGACATCAAACTTATTTTGATTAAATTGGTAGAGGGCCGATGCGAGATCGCTGCACTTCACAACGCTGATTTTATGCTTGGCAAGGGCTTGCTCGACACCTGCTGTCACAGTCGGGTCGTCATCGATGACCAATATCTTTGTCGGTAATTGATTGGCTTCAGCCACGACGATGATCTCCGTAAGAATGAAATTAGTTTATCATGACAGCACGTTAAAACGCCAATGACGCTTGCCTGATGGTGATAACTTGGCCTAACATAGAGTGTTTGGATAACGCGAAAATGCGAGGGATCAGACTATGAAAATCGGAATTTGCACGGGCGGCGGTGATTGTCCTGGGCTCAATGCCGTCATTCGTGCGGTGGCACGTCATGCTATTTTGAATCATGGTATCGAGGTTTTTGGCGTTGAACGTAGCATCACGGGGCTGATGAGTGATCCCCCAGCGGTACGTCGTATATCCCTCAAAGACGTGGCCGGTATTATCAATCTCGGCGGCACGATTCTTGGGACCGAAAACAAAGGAAGTCCGTTTAAAGACCCCGAAAAAGGCGCGGCCGCAAAGGCCAAGGCCTTTCAAAATTGGAAATCTCTGGGGCTTGACTGCTTGATTGTCGTAGGTGGTGACGGGACGCAGCGCATGGCGCTACAACTTCATGATGCCGGTATGCCGATCATTGGTATTCCCAAGACGATCGATAATGACTATGCGGCAACAGATATTGCCGTGGGCTTTATGACGGCTGTTGATGTGGCGGCGGATGCGATCTCTCGCCTGCATTCAACCGCCGAGGCGCATAGTCGCATTATGGTCGCGGAGGTGATGGGGCGGGACGCGGGGTTTATTGCCTTGCATGCCGGGATCGCTTCGGCTGCCAATGTGATTCTCCTGCCAGAGATTCCTTTTGACTTTGACAAGATCATTGCAGCCATGGACGAGCGACGAAAGCGGGGGCGGGACTTCAGTGTGATTGTGGTCGCCGAGGGGGCGTCCGAAAAAGGCAAGGAGCCGATCTTCAGGTCATCGGCCACGGGATCAATGCATCTGGGAGGCATTGCCGACGAAGTCGCGCGTCAAATACACGTGCGCACCAAATGTGAAACCAGAGTCACAGTGCTCGGGCATATCCAGCGCGGTGGCGCACCGTCGACCGTGGACCGTATTATGGCAACCGCATTTGGTGTGCATGCCGTGGATCTGGCAGCCAAAAAGATTTTTGGTCGGGTCGTGGGTTACCGTCATGGCAAAGTCATGGATATACCTTACGGTGATCTAGAGCACGGTACTCGTTCTCTCAGCCTGGATGACCCGTTTCTTCACGCAGCAGAGTCCATCGGTATTTGTCTGGGACGATGAGGCGCCGGCATGCGCTGTAAGGTGAGTGCCCATAGTCACCGGCGTTTTAGGATCTAGGGATTAAATGCTTTGATCAGAAGTTCATAGGCCTCTGGCAGAGGTTTTGCGCTGGTGATGAAGACGACGCGTTTAATGACGGGCACACTGCTCGTGGCGTGCAGGTATTCAAATGAAATGCCATCAAAAACGGTTGGAATGATGGATTCAAGGCGATCACCGGTCTTGAGTGTTCCCTCGATTTTAGCAAATTGCTTGGCAGAGAGTTTGCTCAGTTTACACGAGTCATCACCTTGCTTGATGACGCAAAGGGTGATGGAGGGATTCTTGGTCTCATGATTGCGGATGATCCAGCGTTGGCCGTTGTGTCCCATGCCACTATCAGAAAATAGAGCCCATCCTTCAGCCTTATCACCGGCCTTCACGAGCTGGCGGGCGAATTCATTCTGAAATTCCGTCTGAATTTTTGGGGGTAATTCTGGATTGGCCGCCGTGGTCGCAGGTTTTGAGCTGACGCCGGCAGATTTTGAGGATTCGTTTTTAGGGGCGCTGTGGGCGGTGGTGCAGGATGCACAAAGCAACAGACCTGCGAAAAAAGACGACACAGAGGCAAGAGACGCGAAAGATCTGATCGTTGAATGGACGAAACCGCGGTTTGGTGTCATGTGGTCATTCCTCTTGATCGGGCAACTGGTTGGTTCGTGTTCGTGTTCGTGTTCGTGTTCGTGGATGCGATTATTTTTCACTGCAGTATTTGATGTTTTTGATGATGCGCGGTAGACGGCTATTGTCGGAATCGATGTCAACATATTTGAATTTTTTCATCCAGGCTGATTTGGCGAAATCCATAGAGGTCTGAAAACGGCAGT
>JBILMN010000025.1:0-28464 GCA_044375465.1 Oligoflexales bacterium
GGCCAACGCTGCATGGCCGCCAGTTTAATGCTGGCTGTGGGCAACGTCGATCATCTCATCACCAAGATCGCCGATATGGCCGCCAAGATTGAATTGGGAACACAGATGGGCGCCATCATCGACAAGCCTGCCATGGCAAGAATCACCGGAGCGATCGCCGAAGCCGAGCGTCAGGGAGCAAAGATCCTCGTCGATGGACGCAAAGCCAAAGCACCAAAAGGATTTGAGGGCGGACATTGGATTGGACCAACCGTCATCGATCACGTATCTCCAGAGATGCGTTGCGCACAAATGGAGATTTTCGGACCAGTCATCTGCATCATCAGGGTCAAAAATCTCACGGAGGCAATGGCGCTTGAAGCGAAGAATCCTTTTGGTAATGCGACAAGCGTGTTCACCACAAACGGAGCCGTGGCAAGATTTGTAGCCGACCATGCGACCAATGGCATGATCGGTGTCAATATTGGCGTGCCTGTGCCACGCGAGCCTTTTTCATTTGGCGGCACTAAAGACAGCAAGTTTGGAGTCTGTGACATCACTGGAGAGAGTTCTCTGGATTTTTGGACGCAGCGAAAAAAAATAACAATCAAGTGGGCCGAGCAATCTGACGGCACTTGGATGAGTTAAAGGAGGCATTGATGCCAGACAAAAAGAAAGTCAAACATATCAAACTCACAAGCCATCCGGGATTACCTGGATCAGAGACGTTTAAACCCATCAAATGGGGCGCACCTACTCCCAAAGAACGCGGGCCCATCATTGCCACGGTCACCAATCCAGCGCACCGCAATGTGATAGGAACCCACAGCGGAAGTTATACCGTTTACCGCGCTCTGGCTGTCGCCGCAGGAGCTCTTAAGGCCGAGCATCGCCCTGATCTCACCAATACATCTCCGGCCGAAACCCTCGGACCATTTCCACAATGGAAAGATCCTGAAAAAATTGTCTCCATTGATCCTTGGGGGGCAGACATTGCCACTGCGTTCGCAGACGATCTCAAAGAGGGCTATGACATTCGCCCCACGATCGCCGTCACCAAAGCTCATATCAACATGCCCGAATTGCAGGACGCGATTAAAGCAGGTCGCCTCAAAGCGGACGGTAAGATTTTGTCAGCCAATGGTGACTGCGTGGTTACCAAGGCCGCCATTGAACCGGTGTGGTGGCTTCCCGGTATCGCCAAGAGATTTCAGGTCGAGGAGTCCGAACTGCGTCGCATTTTGTTCGAGCAAACAGGCGGCATGTACCCTGAATTAGTCACCAGACCGGACTTAGAGATTTTCCTGCCACCCATTGGCAGTATGACCGCCTATTTCTTCGGAGATCTGAATAAAATTGGCAAGCCTGGCATCGAACACGCATGCCGCGTTCACGATGAATGCAATGGCTCTGATGTGTTTGGCAGTGATATTTGTACCTGCAGGCCTTACCTTGCCCACGGCATCGAGGTCGCTATTGAGACGGCCCAACGCGGGGGCGTCGGCATTATTGTGTACTGCCGCAAAGAGGGCCGGGCCCTTGGAGAGGTCACTAAATTTCTCGTCTACAACGCGCGAAAACGACAGGAAGGCGGCGACACTGCGGAGAAATATTTCGAACGTACCGAATGTGTCGCCGGAGTGCAGGATATGCGCTTCCAGCAACTTATGCCGGACGTCCTGCATTGGCTTGGCATCACGCAAATCGATCATTTCGTATCCATGTCCAACATGAAGTATGACGCGATCGTTAGTGGGGGCATCAAGATTGTCAACCGCGTGCAAATTCCGGAATCTCTGATTCCTGCCGATGCCAAAGTGGAAATGGATGCGAAGAAAGCCGCCGGTTACTTCACTGCAACCGGAGTTCCCACAAAAGATGAACTAAAAAAGGCCAAAGGCCGTGGACTGGCGGAATGAGGCATCATAGACCATGAGTCAAACTGAGATCGAGTACATCAGATCGCCACGCACCATTAGAGAGCGTAGCCGCAGGATCTATGAATTAGGAGTACAGGGAGAACTGCAGCATTTTCGCGTCCACCCCGAAAGGCTTGCGGATGTCGCAAAATTCGTCGTCCAGGTCACCCAAGAAAACTATCCCGACGGCAAAATCCCCTATCATAGTCGCTGGAGCCATTTTCAGGTTGGTGGTATCGACCGTATTTCGTGGCTGCGCAAGAACGCTCCCGAAGGACGGCGTGATGCTTTATCGATGGCGCGTATGTACTACGATCTCGTTGTACCCAGCATTTTACTGGACGCTGGTGCTGGAATGAAGTGGCAGTACCGCGATTCATTTGGCAAGAACTACAACAAAAGCGAAGGCCTTGCTGTGGCGAGTTTTGACATGTTTGCTGAAGGCCTTTTTTCCAGTGATCCCAAATGTCCGATGCAAGCAGACGCAGATGGATTGGAAAATATCCGCTCAGACGTTCTTGCCAATGGCTTTCAGGTGACCAAAGATAACCCCTTGGTTGGACTTGAAGGACGCCTTGCGCTCATGAAAAATCTGGGATCAGCCCTCAGAAACGAAAAGTTTTTTGGTGGTCCCGCCCAGGGTAAAATCGGCGCTCTCGTTGATTATATCTTTAATACCTACGGCGCCCAAAGCATCAAAGCAACGGACATTCTGAAAACCGTTCTTGAAGCTTTTGGCAGTATTTGGCCAGGCAGGATCACCATCGATGGTGTCAACCTGGGCGACGTTTGGCCCCACTCCAAAATCGGAGGAGAGGGTCCGACGAAAGGCCTGATGCCTTTTCATAAACTCAGCCAATGGATGACTTATTCACTCCTTGAACCATTAGAATGGGCTGGCGTCAAAATGACCCATGTGGAGGACATGACAGGTCTACCCGAATACCGCAACGGAGGCCTATTCATTGATATGGGTGTTTTGTCCACCATGCGGCCTGAGGCTCTTGCCAAAGAGTACGCACCCGGTGACGAGTTCATCGTAGAATGGCGTGCGCTCACCGTCGTACTTCTTGATCTCATTGGCGAAGAAGTGCGCAAGATGCTCGGCAAATCACCCCAAGAATTACCGCTTGCAAAGGTCCTCCAAGGCGGTACCTGGGCAGCCGGCCGCAAAATCGCTGCGACATTGCGACCCGATGGCGGTTCGCCGGTCAAAATCAAAAGTGATGGCACCGTGTTTTAAGCCAAAATTTTAATTGAGATTCGGATTTTTTGAGCAACATAGAGGTTAAATTATGAGTTCCAGGCAAGTGCACGTTATCAACCATCCGATGGTCCAACACAAACTCACAATTATGCGAGAAAAAACCACCAAAACCGGTGAATTTCGTTCGCTCCTGCGCGAGATCAGCATGTTCCTTGGCTACGAGGTCATGCGCGATATTCCGATGACCACGAAAAAAATTGAGACCCCCGTCTCCCCCATGGATGCCCCAGTCATGGCAGGTCGTGACATGGCATTCATCTCCATCATGCGAGCCGGTCAGGGTATTTTGGACGGCATGCTGCGTCTCATTCCCACGGCACCAGTTGGCCACATTGGTTTATATCGGGATCCAAAAACTTTGGTGGCCGTTGAGTACTACTTCAAGGTTCCAAAAGATATCCATGACCGTGACGCCATCGTCCTTGATCCCATGCTCGCAACAGGCCACTCCGCCGTGGCCGCATTAGATCGTCTGAAGGAGGCCAAGCCACGCAGTATTAAATTCCTGTCACTGCTAAGCTCACCTGAAGGTATTGAGTATCTCCACGAGTACCATCCGGACGTGCCGATTTTCACCGCCTCGATCGATGAAAAATTAAACGAAAAAGGTTATATTGTCCCTGGACTGGGCGATGCCGGTGACCGCCTGTTTGGCACTGCATAGCCCGAGGATCCAGGAATCAAACCGCACGCAGGTCAGACGATCAGGAGAGGGATATGGTAAGTTTTGCGTTATCAGCTGAGCAACAAGCCATCATCGATACGGCTCGCGAATTCGCTCGCAAAGAGATGATGCCCAAAGCCGCAGAACACGATGAATCCATGGAGTATCCATGGGACATCATCAAGAAAGCCCATGCCAATGGCCTGCTGAACCTTGGTCTAAAAGAAGAGCATGGCGGCCTTGGTGTCGGTTCTCTGGTACAGGCCATGGTTGTCGAAGAACTTGCCTACGGCTGCTCAGCCATGGCCACCGCCATCACTGCCAACGACCTTGCACTAGGCCCGATCCTCGTAGCCGCAAATAAAGCTCAGATCGAAGAATTTGTGACACCCATGATCCATGAGCCCAAAATGGCCGCCTACTGTGTCACCGAACCAGGGGCCGGAAGTGACGTAGCGGGAATCCGCACCACCTGTAAAAAAGACGGCGATGGCTATATTCTCAATGGCGAAAAACTTTGGATCACCAATGGCTCGGTGGCTTCATGGTATTTTGTCCTTGCAACCCTTGACACATCCCTTGGTCACAAAGGCATGTGTGGATTTGTCATCCCCGCCAACCTCCCAGGAATCAGTGTCGGAAAAAAAGAAGTCAACATGGGCCAACGATGCTCTGACACGCGAGCCATCACCTTCAAAGACGTCAAAGTATCCAAAAAATATCTGCTTGGTATTGAGGGCGACGGTTTCAAATATGCGATGAAAGCCTTCGACCACTCGCGCCCATTCGTCGCAGCCGTTGGGGTTGGCATCGCTCAATGCGCCATGGACCACGCTGTCAAATACGCACTGCAGCGCAAAGCATTTGGCAAAGTGATCGCTGAACATCAGGCCGTCGCCTTCATGATTGCGGATATGGCCACCGACATCGAGGCCGCAAGACTTCTTTACCAAAAAGCAGGCTGGATGGCCGACCAAAGCTTGAAGAACACCAAGTGGTGCTCCATGGCGAAAACCATGGGTGGCGACATTGCCGTCAAGGTCACCCAAGATGCCGTACAGGTGCTCGGCGGGTATGGTTACAATTCCGAATACCCAGTCGAAAAGCTCTATCGTGACGCCAAAATCTGTCAAATCTACGAAGGCACCCAGCAAATCCAGCGTGTCATCATCAGTCGCGCCGTGTTTGCAGAGTATCAGAAGACCTAGGATTTACATCTTACATGATTGAATTACATCAACCACCACATCCTGGTCCATCGTGGAACGGAATACCCAATATAAGCCCGTTTTGTCTCAAACTTGAGACATACCTTCGCATGGCGAGAATACCCTACGTTGTTAAATCGGGATCTACAATGAAAGCGCCCAAAGGAAAAATTCCCTACATTGTTGACGGCAAAACCGTCATGGGAGATTCTGGCCTGATTGTCGACTATCTCAATGAAAAACACGGCGATCCACTCGACAAATGGATGAGCACTGAACAACGCAGTCGTGCTCATCTTTTCCGTCGGTCAGCGGAAGAAGGCAGTTATTTTTATATGTTTTGGCTCCGGTGGATGAGCGATGAGTCCTATGCCTATGTCAAAGATTATTTTATGAGGCTCTTGCCGCCGTTGATTGGTGCTTTAATCATGCGTAAAATTCGCAAAGATTGCGGGAAAACTCTTTGGCGCCAGGGCACGGGGCGTCACTCGCGTGAAGACATTGTCAAACTGGCCATTCAGGATATGAACGCTTATGCGGCGGTTCTTGGAGAGCAATTATTTTTTATGGGTGACCAACCATCATCCGTGGACGCGACGATGTACGCATTCCTGGTCAACACCTTATGGGTGCCATGGGACTGCCCGGTTAAGAGCGCCGCACTCTCGCACAAGAACATCGTTGCCTACTGCGACAGGATGAAACAGCGATTTTGGTCAGAGACGTTGTCTTAGTCGGCTTTAAGTGCCCATGCAAAAATTTTGGGATTTGAATAACAGTACTCCGCTACGCCCTCTTGATGAAAGTCACAGGTACAAATCTTCTCACCTGAGGCGGCCATCACCCACTTGAATTCTCGTGGTGACGCTGAACAGAATGACGCGCTGTATGATTTCGTAAAAATCACACCATTTCCGCGATCAGCCGGCTGAACGCGGACAAAATTTTGACGCATCACATCCTCAGCCACGGCCTCACTGACACCAGCATAAAAATTTCTGACACATATATAGTCGGGCCCTGGCGCAGGCTCTGCTTTGAGGCTGGTGAACGACGCGCTCCATAATTCAAAAGCGCTGAAAACAAAAAATATCACAGCACGACGACGTGCAAGCATAGGGTCCCTCCCCGAAAAACGCGACAGCGTTGATGATATCATGAATCGACTGATTTATGATGGCCGATTTGCGCTTTGATTTAAGACTTTATGAGCATTTTATTGTAATGCCCAGCTAGGATCCTCCATGTCGCGAAAAGACGAGTTTCCGCAGACGTTCGCGTTATTCGTGAAAATGGACGCTGAGCTTTCAAGAATTGGTCAAAGCGCCGCTTCTAGTGGCAGATCATCGTCCTCTGGATTCGCTCTCAATAGTGGTGGCCCAGAGTTCAATCTTGGTATTTTTGGTGCGATCTTCGGAGGACTCGGGAAAGTTTTAGGCGGACTCGGCAGCGGCATTTTGAATGCTGGTGGAAGCATCCTTGGCGGCGCGGGTAATCTTCTTGGCGGTGTTGTCAACGGCGCGGGCAATCTTCTTGGCGCGGCCGGTGGTGGCATTCTCGGATTATTCCAGAACTTGTTCAGTGGCGGCGGCTGATCGATATTTATTTTGGTTTGGGATAACAATCCGTCGCTTGAAAATAGAATGGAAATTCTTCACTCAGAGAACAGAACTTGCCTTATCGTGCTTGTTTCGATGGCAATATCCCTAAAAGCCTAACACCTTTTTTGTCCATGAGGCGCCATAAATATTTTTTAGCGTTTCTCGCATTGAAGAATGATCTGGATCATTTCTCATTAACTCCAGAATCTTCTGAGCTCGTTGGTTAGCTGGCCCGCTGAAGAAGTTTTTCTCGACACCTCGAGTGATACTCCAATCGTGTGCAATTTCCGCAAGCATCGCAAAAGCCGCAACTCCGCTCTTGTTAGCAAAATAATTTGGTTCCCGTTCCGCCAAAGCGGTTAACATGGCTGCATTGTAATAGAGAAATTCAACTCCACCGGCTCCCATGCCCGTAGAATTACCGACCTCGATCCCATAAATTTCCTCCGTTAAATAGGCCCGCCACTCATCCATAATATTCTCGCCAAGTGTTTGTGATGGCCTAGATCCGATGTAGGTCTTAAAATAAATCCCTTGTTTAAATATGATTTTGTCAACAATGTCCCCAGTCAGTGTTTTCGGCTCTGGAAAATAAACGCCCTTCCCATCCTGCCAATATATAAACTTGCTACCAGTCCGGGCCTGTTCATGAAGCATAAAGTGCTGAGTCTCATGGACATCTGTTGCAGGATCGCCAGAGCTAAGGTATGGACTTCGAGTGTAGCGCATGACCTCACAGTAAAATCGCTTAAATCGAGTCTCGTCACAGGGGCGGTTCATCGCTGGGATCGAAACCAAATTGACTTGTTGTTGCCACTGAAATGACGCCTGGCCATCATTTACAGGCACTGGTACCACTCGGATGACTCTGGCTTTGGAGGCTGTGGAAACCTTGCTATTCACTGCCACCATTGTGATTGTAGTACCAGCACCAACCGTGATTGCCTCGGGGAATTCAAAGAATGCACGATCACTCGACACAATACCGGAAATGAGAGCTTTTCCGGAACCCGTCTTACATTCAACGTCTCCGGGACAGAACCACATTGTGTCATAATTTTTTGGTGCGGCGGCCATGAGGCGTACTTTACCAGCATCTGAACTCACAACCTGAGCGAATAATCCCTCTAAATCATCGCTTTTGAGTCGCGAGACAATTTCCGGCCCATTCCCGCATCCACTCAAAAAGACAAGAAAAGCTGTGACAATGAAAAAAGATTGTTGTTGTAACATTCTCAAAATCCGTCCGTTAAAATGAAGTGGCCAGGTAGCCCATCAATCGAAGCATCCAAAATGAATTTCAAACCAGCAAGAACCGTTCCGAAATCTAGAATCAATTTTTTATAATATAAACAGAATGTTACGATGAATGCGCGGCGCAAACTATGACACGTTTATTGACAGATCGCCACAATAATAGACAGATACCCCGCATTGCCCGAGCATTCTTCCTGCGCTCTCAATGCCAAGCAAAAACAACAGTAAGGCCAAAAATTTATGGGTTATAGCAATCCCTATCGCTACGTAAAATGACGCATATGACGCACTAAACATGTCGCATCGCATCAGCAATCACCATGCGCGCAGCTCTTCGTGCGGCGAACCATGCGGTGCCGGCTGCCAGGGATGTTAGCCACACAGTGTTGATCACCCACACCATGGGATTAACACCCACGGTCAAATAAATGGGAGCAGACAGCAAGCCAGCTTTGTAGGTAATACCGCTGTAGTTGATCGCAAACGATAGGAGCAGAGTTAAAACCGCACCAGCAAAACAACTAAAGAGGGATAGGAATAATCCCTCAAACATAAACATTCGCGAAATATCTTGACGCTTAAAACCAAAGCTTCGCAAGGCGCCGATCTCGCGAATGCGTTCGCTTACTGACTTCATCATGGTGTTTGAAACCGAGAGCACACAGATTGTCACCACAATCACCATAAATAAATTTCTGAAAGTGTTCAAAATCTGCATGCTGCCTCGCATCACCGCACCCACAGAGTGCTCCTGCCAAGGGATGACGTCCAGGTTGAGCCCCCTGGCTTTGGCCACGGTCTGAAACCGCTGGATAAAGGCAACGACATCAGCTTTAGGCTTAAGGCGCACGTTCATGGTGGTGATCTTGTCCGTGTCTAGCAATTTCTGAGCCACGGACAGAGGCATCGTCACCCAATGCTTATCCTGTTCGCGAAACCCGCCATCCACGATGCCGATCACTTTGAGGTCCAGCGCATTGACTTGCGCCGCCTCCGTTGAGGCACTGACCTGAAGCGATGGCCTTTGACACGCAAATGGTCGATTTTCGGGAATGTAACCGCCGGCTCGTTTCATCACCCGATAGATATCCACCAGTGGTACGCAATCCATGATCTTCCCCATTCCCGTTCCAACAAGAATGGCGTTTTGATCCGTGGTTTCGTGAAATGGGATGCCCGCCACCGTGTTCCAACCCCAGAGATCGGTCCGCATATTCAGACCTTCCGTGACGTCGTAGGCCATTCCGATGAAAATGGCGTTATTCATGCCGTTGGCAACCATCCCTTTCACTTCAAGCATACGCACTCGCAAATCGAAATCACGATCCGCATGCAGGATGTCCTCCACAGCATCTTGTTCTGATTTGGTCATGGAATATGCGAAACTGTCTTCAATCAATTTGTACTGAGCATCCTTGCGCTGAATGAGGAGATGGCCCTGCATTCCACGTTTACTGTACCCCTCATCATTGACACGCTGAAGATCCAGCAAAAAACCGTCAAACAATGACACAGCGGAAAAGCCCGCAAGAATCGCCAAGCTGCTTGCCAAACTATGACGCCAGTTCCTGGTCACATTGCGACGACCAATGGCTGCGAGCCTTTTTGTGAGCGGCTTGAACATCATTTAGCGCACCAGATTGTTGACGTTAAAAACTGCATCGGCATGTTTTGCGGGCTTGGGACTTTTATAGATCAATTCTGTCCTGGACTTGGCATTGACGGCATCTGTGATCACTACTTTACTGACAAACGGCATGGTCTTGCCTTCCGTATCCAATTTATTCTTGTATTCGTAAGTGGCTCGCTTGAAGACGTCACCACTCACCGTCAAAAACTCGGCCTTGACGCCCAGGCGGTCTTTTTTGCCAATCCAGTAACGAATCCGGTCATACGTGACATTTTTAGCCTTGGCTTTGAGTTCAAGTTTCCAGGCATCTTGTCCCTGGATTTTCTCTGCTCCGGTAATCTCACCATCATAATCACGCGCATAATTGGTTGAGGCGATGTCACCGTTAGCAGCCTGTCCCATAAGTTTCTGACGCGGAGAGATGGCCACTGGCTTCTTTAGGCCTGGCTTAAAAAACCAGATATTACGGTCATTGAACAGCATCGTCTCACCTTTATTTCGCGCCGGCGCAGTTGCCTCAGCCAACGCATCGGCTGCCTTGACCTTTAACGCATAGGTCACCGAGTTCTTGGTAGAGCCGTCATCAGAATCGACTGTGACTTCCCAGGTCAACCCATCCGCCACCGCAGCCGACCCGCGGGCACGGTCTGATTCCTTCAATAGTTCCTCGGCCGAGGGATCTGCGGCAAACACCGGAGCCGCGATCATCACGCCCAGACATAAACTTGCAAGATTCATCATATTGTTTGTCTCCCTCTGAAATAATCTGAAATAATGTGAAATAATGTGAAATAAATTGTTTAACGGCTTGGACCACTCACCAACGTTGCAATATTTTGCCGAGTGATACCCGACACGGCAACCCATGTACTGAATACACCGAGAAAACTCACACAAATCGCACCCACAGTAACAATCAACAAGTTAGGCGCGATCAGCAACTGAATTCCCTGCGACACCCCCGGGGGATGAATGGTGAGACCCATCGCGTTGATCAACGTCATGGCCCCATATCCTAGCAATGCCCCACAAACGACCGCAATCAACGTGAGATAAAATCCCTCTGTCACAAACAAACGCCGCATGGTCCTGCGGTTATAGCCAACACTCCGAAACATGCCGACCTCTTGCGCCCGCTCGATCACGGTCATGGTCGCCGCATTAAAAATACTCAAAATAACCACCATTGCCAAAACACAGCCAATAAATCCCACCATGACATAAATAAAATGCATGGTTCCCGTGTAATAAGGGCTGAGACGTTCATCGGTCCACGGCAACACTTCAAGATGGGGTGCCGTGACAGCAAGTTTTGAGCGAATCTCAGCCACGACCTGCGGTCTTAGCAGAGGATTTTTGATCCAAACACTGTAATTGCCCACGGACTCCGTATTTAGTAGCTTCTGCAAGTGTGCCACCGACATGGTCACACTAGTGTTGTTTGTTTCTGTCAGCCCAGTGGAATATCGCAAGACAACCTCGCCATCCAATGCTCCGAGCGTGCCGTCCCATGTTCCTGCTGCCAACTGCACATTGGCATCAGCTCCAAATAGCTCCCGCACATCAGCGGCAGAACAATCGCTTATGAGCACGGGCTTGGCCTCACCGAGCTCACTATGAATTTTGGTTTTACCCAGCAGCCTTGCCAACCCCTCGGATAATGCGATGGCCCCAAAATCCTCAGGGAAATCCCACAAATTAGCCCCATTTCGGGCTTTTAAAAGATGATCGTTCCAGCGTAAAAAATTCGGATGATTCATCACCCTCTGCTCAACACCAAGATCAACCCCTGTGGCCATAAACGGAAATGTTTTACAGCCATTACCGGCAAGACCCTGTCCTGTAAGATATCGCCCATACATTTCCACTTGACCAATTTGACTCAAGGCCTCTTGAACAGTCCGCTGATCTGCCGCTGTAAGGGAGTAGTCACGGGGTTTGATACTGAACATATCCAGAGCCCCGGATTTGTAGATGCCAATGTGACCGACGCGCAGACCGTAAATCGTATAATTTGAAAGCACCATGTGAACACGATACGCATAACCTGCAGCGAGCATAAACGCTGCAAAACCCGTGGCAATCGCAAGCCCAGTAGCAACACTGCGGCGCTTATTGCGGCGCAGATTGCGAAAAGCCAAAGTTGCCATACTTGCCTTCATCAAATACGAGCCCCTGTGAGCAGGCCATCGGCGATATGAATTTTGCGCGACACGCGGTCCATCAATTTCTCATCATGAGTCGAGAACAAAAATGTCACACCTCGGGTCTGATTGAGCTCAAGCATGAGATCAATGATCCGGTGCGAGTTGACGCTATCAAGATTAGCAGTTGGTTCATCAGCGAGGACCAAGGAGGGACTGCCGGCCAAAGCCCTTGCAATCGCAACACGCTGCCTTTGCCCACCTGACAGCTGATCGGGAAGATTTTTGGCGAGATGATCAATACCCACATCCTTTAAAGCCTGCATCACACGTTGTTGATGATCCGACTTTGGGATGTCTGGATTGATCAATAGCGGCAACTCAACGTTCTCGTAGACATTCAACACCGGGACCAAATTGAAAGATTGAAAAATAAATCCGATATTCCGATTTCTCATATCGCTCTTGCGGTCATCATCAAGCTTTGTGACATCAACTCCGTCCAAAACAATCTGTCCAGAGTCAGGATCATCAATACAGCCAACCATGTTCAAAAGCGTGCTCTTACCGCTACCACTTGCGCCCACCACAGCGGTAAATTCACCCCGCTTCAATTGCAGGCTCACCCCTTGCAGAGCAGGGACAATGGTCTCACCCAGGCGATAGGTTTTTTTCACGTCTTTGAGTTCAATAATGGGTCGTCCAGCTGTCACAGAGATCTCCCCGGGCAATTTGCTGTATTTTCTGAAACATTGAGCCCATATGGTACCGCCACCATAGCAGACTGGCAAGATCATGGGCTTGGTTAAATGGGGACACCCGACTGTCCCCATTTAATCGTGATTAAATGGGGACAGTCGGGTGTCCCCATTTAACATTTAACCATTTAACCCATTTAACTTGGGTTGTGCACCGTCTGAATGACAGCCCATGTAATGAAGAATGAAGCCACACTATCACTGAGCCAATGCATTCCAGCCATACTTCGTGCGATCGCCATCAATACGCAAAATAAAAAAACGAGCACAAAAAAACCAAGACTAAAGCCCGGTTTTCGCCGCCACCAAACATAGGAAACGGTCATCAAGATGGCACAGGCTGCAGTGTGGCCACTGGGAAAACTATTGTACGTCAATCCGCGGGGACCATCGATCGACATAAAACCTGGCCAGCGCATCGGCGTCAAGACGGCCACTGGATCCATACCAAGATAATCCGGGGTGAAGATAATTTTGGGCCGTGCGCGACTAACAATCCATTTGAGACTATGCACCGAGATGATCGACGTCAGTAAACTGGCTAACCAGATGAACTTCAACTCTGGCACCGAAAACCACGTCAGGACCATGCGACCGCGGCGCCTTGCCAGCCAAGCAAAAAAACACACCATCGCAAACAAGATACCGATGTCACTGCCGCCAAAGGCCTCACCTTCAAAAATACTGTGCGCCATAAAATCCCGAAACCAAGGCACAGGATTTTGCCAAAGCTCGTAAACAAACAACGCTTCCACCTGCGCCGTGCCATAAACAACACAAGCGCCCAGCAACAGGATCAGGATGGGATGTATGACATAGAGCAATCTAAAAATCCTGCCGGACACCGGCTGTCACGTGGGAGGCAATCACGCCGCGTAAATCGCTTTCTGGGGCGCCGTGGGTCGCATAACAAGCCACGAGCAGCGTGCTCGCACTCCAAAAACCATATTCGGCGCTTGCGTAAACAACCTCACTCCCATCAACCAACGAACGCATCAACCGCCCATAGATGGTTAAGTCCTTCACACTGAAGATGTCTGGCACCCGCAAAGATACCAAGCCATATCTTTGACCGCGGTACTCGAGACCAGGTTTTAGGATTCGCTTCAAATTTGTTTTGTAGTCGGGCAGCTGCAGGGGTTTTTTGGTGTCGAGCGCACCTTTGGCGTTGACGTTATCATCAATCGTCCATCCGGCGGAGTTGTCCAAATACTCAAATCTGAGGTCACTACCCCCCTCGAAACTATAACGCAACCCACCCACAATAAGGTGATACATCTTATTATCGTGAAGCTTCGACTGCCGCATATTGATCACCTTTTGACCAGCGGAGGTCGCAGATGATTCGATGACGGGGTACCACGCCTCAGAATTTCTTTGGTGTGACGCATCCCCATAGAACGCCAAACCATCAAACAATGACACATTGAAGTATTCGCCGATCCATGGACCTCCCGACTCAGCCGCCCCATAGACGACACCAAAATAATCGGCTCCACTGTTCCAATTCAGTTCATGCTTCATCAATGCACGGGTTGCAAATACCTCGTCTGCACGAAACTCCGGGGTATTCTTATTCTGCTCTGTTTCGCTCATCAGGACGCTGGTCAAATACTTTGTCCATGACAGATTGACGCGGGCGACGTTGCGCCCCTGAGACGCTGCCGCAAGCCCTTTGCTATCAAGATTTTCATGAAAGATGCGGTTACTAGGATTGAGGACTTCAGCGGCACCCCATTGGTAATTTTGCACACCATAACTCACCTGAGTCCGGTCACTAGCATTGAATACACCGTAGGCCTCAAGCCATGTTGCTGAGGATTTTGGGTGTTCACGCCCCTCGACATCCTTAATTTTTTGCCTGGCCGTATAAGTCTTTAGCTGTGGGCGAGCGATAACTTGCAATGCGCCGCCGTCTATTTTCAAATTAGGACGCAGATCCACAGATGCCGTTTGAGTATCGAGTCCCAGCAATACATTGTCGGGGTTCACCGGAGAATCGGTGACCAGCTGCTGGGAGGTCAATAGCGTAAACCAACTCATGGAACCGCGAAAGGTCATCGGTACCGACTCTGCTTTTACCTCGATCGCAATCAAACAAGCCGGCAAACAAGCCGGCAAACAAGCTGGCAAAAAGGCTACTAAAAATCCCGTCACTCGCATCGTCACTCGCACCATCACTCGCCCAATCAATGGAACCGCCTCAGAAATCGACGACAGAGCGGTCCATGGCACCAATTTTGTTAATTTCAGACTCAATTTACTGCACCCTGAGGATAATAAGAGGACTTTCAGTTTGTCAGGACCCTCGGTTCGGTCTAACATGCGACCTCGACCAGAAAAATCTATCACGGACCACTTGTCTATGCATGTTTTTTTTGGCCCTTGATGACACACTGTTTTAAGGCGCAGATTCGGTGACAATCGTCTATACATGCGGTGATCCCCTCAGCATCAATATCGAGGCATTTTTGCGCGTCGTGGTGCCAGCCATGGCCAGACATCGTGCTGTGGTTGGTATCGGCTCACACTGGCAGCTCAGGCATCAAGCGGAAGCCTTGAACTTGCCGACACCACCAATGGTTTCAATCAAAAATCCGAGCGACGCCACCAAGCCAGGTGTCTACTGGATCGATCCTTGCCCGACCGTGCCCGAGAAGGACGCACGGTTTCTCAGCGACATAGAGCGGGGGCGGATGGCCGTCGCCGCACTGGAATGCGTTCCCAAAAAAAGCCCAAAGCCCCTCGCCGTCCTCACAGCTCCAGTCAACAAACATTGCATGAGCCTGGCCGGATTTAAATTTCCCGGTCAGACCGAGTTCTTTGAGACACATTGGAATACTCCGGCGGTGATGATGCTTGCCGGTCCGAAGTTACGGGTCGCACTGGCAACCAATCACTTGCCACTGAGCAAAGTCACCCCCGAGATCACCTCGGAGTTAATCCTGCAAAAACTTCAAGTCACCCACCGTGCCGCCCAAAAATTATTTGGTCTGCCCAACCCAAAAATCGCGGTTTGTGCCTTAAATCCTCATGCAGGAGACCACGGCTTGTTTGGCGACGAAGACCAAACGGTGATACTGCCAGCCATTCAGACTGCTGCTGCTCAGCACATCAACGCGGCAGGACCGTTTCCGGCGGATACCATTTTTTACCGAGCCTATACGGGACAATTTGATGTGGTCCTTGCCCTGTATCACGACCAGGGGCTAGGCCCGCTTAAGACTGTGCATTTTGACGACGCGGTCAATGTGTCCATGGGCCTACCGCACCTGCGGGTCTCCCCCGATCACGGACCCGCTTCAGACCTTTATCTAACCGGTCGCGCGAGTGTTCGCAGCTTTGATGCAGCCCTTAGTTTGTGCGAACACTGGCTCAACCAATCGGGAGTCTCGTCATGAGTTCACGGCAAAATCATCAAACCTCAATTAATAGCGTCAACGGCATCAACGGCGTCAACAGCACGATCCGGGTGCGTGGTGCCACGGAGCATAATCTCAAAAACATCGATCTCGATATTCGCCGCGGCGCCATCACTGTCATCACCGGCGTCAGTGGCAGCGGAAAAAGCTCACTGGCATTCGACACAGTGCTGGCAGAAAGTCAGCGACGTTTTTTTTACACGCTCTCCCATTACAGTCGACAGTTCCTTGACCTTGGCACAAGACCCGCAGTCAAACAGGTGACAGGCCTAAGCCCTGCGATTGCGCTTGCGCAGAACGAGACAGCCCCGAGTCGCCGTGCCACATTGGGTAGCCTTACTGATCTCAGTGAGCTACTCGCCGTGATGTACGCCAGGTTTGGTGAGCTGTTATGCCCCAAGCACCGTCGCGCCACCACTGCCATGACCAAAGACGAGATCTTACGTCACATTCTCGCCGCCGCGGAGGGCAAGAACATCGCCCTTGTCATACCCATGGCAGAATCAAAGAAGGGGATTTTTCGCAAGGAGCTCACCGCCTTTGCGGCCAAGGGTTACACAAAGGCCTGGATTGATGGCAAAGTGACAGATTTAGAACCGGTCCCTGAGCTTGCCCGTGAAGAAAAACACACCATCAAAGTCCTTGTGGATCTTCTCAAGGTCAAGAAAGACGCTCCCGAACGCTTGATCCGCGGAATTCAGGCGGTTCTTGATCAGGCTGGAGGCTACGGTGAGTGGGTTTATGTTGACAGCAAAGGACATTGGGACACTCAACACAAGGTCGTGTTTTCCACCAATGGCGGATGTCCAGAGTGTGGGTACTCGTGGCCCAAATTAGATTCCCGTTATTTTAATGCCAACTCACTCGGCCGATGTGATGATTGTGATGGCTACGGCGTTCTTGACGTCGAGGACGCGGAAGAAAACGGCGAGGATGAACACGATGCCGTAGCACTCTCAGAAACGCGATGCGACACTTGCCTTGGTACGGGCGTGCAAAAAGACGCGGATGCCATTTTACTGGCGGGCAAAACCATTCATGAATTGTTGAACCTTCAGCTCACAGGACTGCTGCGCCAGCTCCAGGATCAATCATGGCTCAATCGCTTCAAAGACAATCCAGCCTTTGAGCGCGTCGCCAGTGAAGTGCGCGATGGTGTTCAGCGATTGGTGGCCATGAATTTAGGATATCTGTCGTTGGCGCGCCGGGTTAGAAGCCTCTCGGGTGGCGAATCGCAGAGGGTGAAGCTTGCCGGAATTCTGAGCGAGAACCTGCGCGGCATCCTGTATGTTCTCGATGAGCCAAGCCAGGGCCTTCATCATTCTGAGCTGGCAACCATGATCAAACATCTCAAAGACCTTCGCGATCAGGGCAACACCGTGATCATTGTCGACCACGATGAAGACATCATGAATTGCGCAGATCAGATCGTCGACCTCGGCCCCACCGGTGGGCGAGATGGCGGCCATCTACTGGCGACCTTCACACCAGCTGACGCCGCAAAATTCACCAAAATCTCCAAGACCGCCCAGTGGCTTGCTCGCGCCAAGACGACCCCAAGAAGACGCCCCATCGACCATGCCAAACAAACATTTCTCACCGTCAAACAACCTCGGCTGAACAACCTCAAAATGGCGCAGGTTCGCGTTCCTCTCGAAGCTATGACGGTTGTCACGGGTGTCAGCGGCGCTGGAAAAAGCAGCCTTGTGTTAGGCGTTCTTTTTCCAAACCTCATCACCGCCATGACCCTTGATGGCAAAAAATCCAAGGCCAACCATTGGGCTCATTGTGCGGGTTTTGACGGACACGAAGGCATCAAACGAGTCGATCTCATTGACCGCAGGCCGGTCGCCAAAAGCAGTGTAAGCATGCCAGCGACGTACCTGGATGTCCTCGGAGACCTCAGAGACCTTTACGCCTCATTACCCGATGCCCAGGTGGCGGGGCTCACGGCAAAAGCCTTCTCTATTCACCTCGAGGGCGGTCGTTGTCCTGAGTGTAAAGGTCGCGGCGAACTGAATCTGCAGATGCGTTTTCTTGCCGATGCCAGGATTCGCTGTCCGGTATGCGGCGGCAAACGTTTTCGCTCCCATGTTCTTGATGTCAAGTTCAATGGACTTTCCATCTATGATGTTTTGAACCTCAGTGTCGATGAGGCCATGACACAATTCAATCATCACCGCAAGATCATCCAAAAACTAGCTCCCGCGCAGCGCCTTGGTCTTGGCTATCTGAAACTTGGCCAACCCAGCGCAAGCCTCTCGGGCGGAGAAGCTCAACGCCTTAAAATGGTACCGTACTTTACGCGTAAAATGGGCCAGGGCAGCGTCCTTATTTTAGATGAACCAACAACGGGACTGCATTTTGAGGATGTTTCAAGATTAGTCGCCGTGATGCGAGAGCTGACCGACTTGGGCGTCACCTTGATTGTGGTTGAACATAATGACGAGGTCATCCGTGCGGCAGACTGGTCCCTTAACATCGGCCCCGGAGCCGCCGCGGAGGGCGGCACTCTCACCTATGAGGGTGTGCCACGGGAGCGTTTGGAGGCATGATTTCGATCCCAGAAGCACTGAAAAGACGGGACAAACTTCGTACGGCCACGCGTGATTTTTTCGCAAACCGCGGCTACCTGGAGGTCGAAACCCCGATCCTCACCCAGTGCCCAGGAACAGAAGTTTACCTGCATTACTTTGCCACCGAGTGGGTTGATCACATCTCGCAAAAACACCCGCTATTTTTGCGCAGCAGTCCAGAGCTCCATATGAAACGCCTGTTGGCTCATGGTATTCCGTGCGCTTTCCAACTAGGACCTTGCTTTCGCAATAAAGGCGAATTCAGTCCATGGCACAATCCCGAATTCACCATGCTCGAGTGGTACCAGAAGTCTCAGACCTATGCGGGCCTGATCGCCGAGACCGAAGACTATCTGCGGCAGACAGCTGCCGCCATGGCATCGATCACGGGCATTGATCCGAAGACGGTGCTGCCTGCGTCATTTAACAAGATAAAGGTTTTTGATGCCTTCGCAGAGTATGCTGGCATCACACTGCTTGATCAGGATCCAGACCTGGCCGCCAAAGCACGTGCCGCAGGCGTGATCTCGGTCCGTGAGGACGACGACTTTGAGACCGCGTACTTCAAGACCCTGATCGAAAAAATCGAACCGGCCATCATGAGCATGGAAGGCTGTATACTCATGGATTATCCGCCGTCACAAGCAGCTCTCGCGGTGGTCGAAAACGGCGTTGCCCAGAGATTTGAGTACTACATCGGTCGTGTGGAGATTTGTAATGGTTTTTATGAGCTGACCGGCGAACAAGCCAACCGTGAACGCATCGGCGCAGCCCTCCGTGAACGCATCAAACAAGGCAATGAGCCTGTACCGGAAGATGAGAACTTCTACCGTGACATGGCTCTATTCACCGAACCATGCGCCGGCAACGCCCTGGGATTTGATCGCTGGCTCACCCTTTTATCCGGCGCCACCGACCTCGCCGCCATCCTCCCCTTTCGCTCACAGGTCCGCTTTCGGGACGTTAAATGGGGACACCCGACTGTCCCCATTTACCATTTAACCATTTAATCGGGACGAGTGAACTGGGACCATTGAACTGGTTGCTAAAGAATCGGCGCCGCAAGATTCACGACTTTGGCGGCTAATTTGCGCCAATAATTTTTGCGGGCAAAATAGTCCAGACTGATTTTTTCCGCCTGCTGAAAATCCGCCATAAACACATCATGCATGGCACGGGCAAAATCGCGATCCCAGACAAATGCCTGTGTTTCAAAATTTATGTGCAGCGAACGATTATCAAGATTTGTCGAACCGACGGCAGACAAATCCTCATCAATCAAAAAACATTTCTGATGCAAAAAGCCCTTACTCTTGCTCGGATACCGATAGAACACGACACCAGCCTTCTGCAATCTCTCCACATAGGTCAGTGACGCCATCTGAATCATCAAATTATCATTGCGCGCTGGTAGCAGGCACCGGACCTCCACTCCTCGCCTTGCAGCAAGCTCCATAGCTCGCTCAATCGGCTCGTCGGGTACAAAATAAGGAGTCGCAATCCAGATTCTTGTTCGCGCTCTGTTGAAAGCCTCAAGATGGGTTAATGTAGCGTAGCCGGTGGCATCAGCAGGACCGGTGTGAGTGATCGCAACGAGGGCGTCGCCAGCGACGTCAGGAATGGTCCACAGAAGACGCGGCATCTCCCCGGCGGCCCAGAACCAGTCTTTGGCGAATGCCACTTGGGCTTGAATCGCCGCCGGCCCCATCACCCGCATATGGGTATCACGCCAGCGCCCAACCTTCTGATAAAGTCCCAAATAATCATCTCCGATATTCAGGCCACCCACATGTGCGGATCGACCATCAACCACCAAAATCTTACGATGATTGCGAAAATTAATCTGCCACCGACTACCGCGACGCGATGTCACAAAAGCACGAATGCTGATTCCATGATCTTCACATTGACGGATGAAACTTTGACCCAAGTCCATAGAACCGATTTTGTCATACAGAACATAGACCGCCACACCCGCCTGAGACCTTTCCTTTAGGGCATGGATCATGCGACTCCCGATGCCATCGTCGCGAAAAATATACGACTGCAGCAATATGTAGGATTTGGCCTCGCCGATGGTTGCAATCATACTCTCATAGGTCGCGTGACCATCGACGAGAAGCTCCACGCGGTTGCCGCGTGCGAAAGGCATTTTATTGACATCTTCCATGATCTTTGCAAATGGCGCCCATTCATCCGGCAACAGACCCGCCGCATGGCGAATGGCTTGATGCAGTTCTGATAGCCTCGAAGCGACATGCGCGGCCGCGGCCCGGTGTGATTCCACATATCCGTAAAACTTACTGCGACCAAAAACCAGGAACAGCGGCAACGCGATCAACGGAAATGAAATCAGGGCGACACACCATGCCGTTGCTCCTTGTGGCGTTCTGCTGCGCTTTACCGCCAATGGTATCGACAATAAAGCTGCGAAATAAATCGCAACAATCAGCAAACTAACATGGCTCATACGAAGACAACCCCCAAGAATGACTCGTAAAACTACGCCACCTTCGGCGCATCGCCACCGACGACAACGGATAATTTTCTGCCGATGACCACAATCGATTTATCGTCATTTTCAAAGGGAGACTTCTGCGCAAACGTATTCAAAATCACACTTTTGATACTCTCAGCATCACACTTGGAACGCCCGCGCAGAGACGCCTCAATCTGACGCTTGATGGCCGACACTCTGCGACTACCATCGAAAATACCATCCGAAGCAAAAACAAGGAACTCACCCACGCCCAATCTGAAGCTCCGCTCCGCACTATCAGAAAGCAGCAAGACGCGCCAATCGCCACCCTCGTTTTTGCGAACCAGGAGCGGCCACGGAAAATTCGAGCGAATCCAGGCGGTTTGACCTGACCTGGCATCAATCTCCGCCCCCACATATGCGGGAATCTCTTCTTGCCCCCAAGTTTGCTGGAAGGTCTGAATCAACGCCTCTCCATAGCGGTTCAAAATATCTCCAGAATGATCTCCAGAATGATCTGCACTGACACCCTCGACTGCTTGCATCATGAATACACTTCGCGCCAGCGTATGCATTGTGGTTGATTTCAGCGCCGCCTGAACTCCGTGTCCCGTCATATCTCCCAAGATGACAACAAGCTTGGAACGTTTTTCATCCCAATGCAGAAAATAGGCATCACCCGAAACATAAAAAGCCGGCTCATAGTGAAACGCCGCATCAAACACCGGTGGTAACTCCGGAATCTTCATAAACGCCCGCTGCACCACGCGCCCCAAATCAAGCTCCCGCTCGATCTCTTCGTTTTTGGCGACCAATTGACTCATCGACCGGACACGATTTTCAAGCGTCGAAATATTAATGAACGCGCTGGCGGCGAGGAGATAGCTCGCAAGAGGTGACGTCACAGAACGAACTTGGTAATAGATCTGCGATGACTGCAAGGATGGCAACAACACATCAAGACCAGAAAAACCTTGAAGGAGCAACGCAACGCTCGCAACGAGCAACGCCCACTGCCGCCAGTAAAGTCCCTTTCCACGCAAATGAAATGCGGTCACCTGCATCACAAAAAATCCGATCAGCGAGAAAAACAGGTTAAACGTCATGCTGATCACATCGGATATATCATCCGTGAATGAAATCCCGTGCGTCCTGAGCCACGGCCCACAGCCGATCATGGCACCAAAAATTAAAGCCCCTAAAACCCATGTTTTGGGACGCGGCGAACCCAGTCTACAAATTTGCACGATATAGTAAATTCTCATGATTTGCGCAGCATTCTCGAGAAAAACGGTCGCCGGATAATGATCTGTCATTGGTAGCCATCCATAATCCAACGAGCGACTGATGGCATCAAATCCCATGAATAACGCCAGACCTAAAACTTCCGGAGATCGATCAACAAATAGAAAAATCATCAAAAACAGCGCCGCCATAACGATCAATGACATGTCGCTGATCCAGTTTCCCTGGCGTGCATCCTGCATAATCAGCATACGCACCCAAGCGCGGTACTCGCTCACTGTCGTGATCAATAATGGTTCTTCGTCACCAGCGATAAATAGTCCCTGTCCTGAGCCGTCCGTCTCATACAAAACATCAACGACGAGATCACGCGTCATCGCGTCCGGACGGTAGAATGGAATGCCGATGCGTTGGTCCAAAAAATGGGTCCCCACCTTGCGCCCATTGATGAAAGATACGGCTTTATCGTAAGAGGCGCTCGGAAAGCCCACGATCAGATACTGCCGGTTCTCCAAAGCGCCGTCACTGACAGTCATGATGGACCGCACCAGGATGAGTGATGGCCCATGATGGGTTCGATCCGGAGATTTTTCACGATCGGTCAATTCCGAAAAACTCACCGTGCTCAGCGGCCGCGCTTTCAGTAATTCATAACAGGAATCAAGATCATCACAGGTATCACGGCGAGCATGCGACACCTGCCATTGCCGCGACTGCGCGTCCAAGGTCACAATCCTTTTTTTGGTCGCTAGATACGCGGCCGTATGCTCGCGCTGCCACCCAATCACCGCGAGATAGGATGCAATCAAGACGAACAACACCCACGAGACACTGATAGACAAAAAATCGCGACTTTGAAACCCAGCGACATCAGCGAGGCGCTGCTGTTGCAATACACTGACGACACCAAAACCTGAACGCAGGTGGCTTAAAAGAATCTTTAATGACCTGAACCATCGCAGGCGCACCGTGGACCCCTTGTCAATGAACATTTGACGTCTCATGCATGAATCGGCATAAAATCGCCATTCTTAAGCGGAAACGATCCATTTCTTGTATTTTTTGCAGGCAAACAAGTCTGGCCAGTCGCCACTCCAGAATCCTCAGGAGGCTTGCCGATCAGCCCGATGGACAGCCGGATGGACAGCCGCCTTATCCCGTTGCCAGCTCATCACAATGAGCGTTCGATCATCATCTGGACGATGCTGATTTTGTTGGTCAAATGACGCGAAAATCGTTCTTAACCCATCCGCCGAGCCGTCATAGGATGAGAGTCGTTCCGTGACAAATCTGAGAAGGCTTGCCATTTGCCGGCTCCCCTCCACATAGCCATCACTAAACATCGCCACCACCGTGCCAGGCCTGATCGCGACTTCCACGATTTCACCAACCGGCAGCTGCGGCGTCGTAATCACCCATTGTCCCGCATCGGTCGGCATGATCACCATTGGTGTGTGAAAGTTATGCCGATAAAAATAAGCGCGCCCCAGCGCGGGATAAAGTTCCAGTCCGCCAAAGGCAGAGATCTCAGGGGCGGCGCTGAGCAGGCTCAAAAGCTCTGTGGATTGCTGGTGGTACGCCGCAAGCCTGGCACCTGGGTTCATCGACTTCACAGACGTCGAACCGTCGACCAACTCTGCTGCGCGAGATTTTGTTTGCCAAAGATTTCTGGCCACCATGTAACATGCCGTGGCTTTCAAAGCAGCCTGGACGCCGTGCCCTGTCACATCCGCCAAAATTAGCACAAATCGCTGCTCCGCATCGTCCCAATGCACGAAATGAATATCACCTGAAACGTAGACTGCGGCCTCATGACGGCCTTGGACATCAAAATCTGTCGGCAGCGGGGGTATATTGAGGAATGCCCGTTGCACCGCACGGCCAAGCTCAAGCTCCTGCTCCATCATGTCACTGCGGGCCTTCGCAGCAGAAAGACTTCGAACGCGGTTTTCGAGAGTTGAAATATTTGTGAAGGTGCTGAGTGCCATAATGTAGACGCTCATGGCCTCATAGACCACATAGAACCCTCGAAACCCGTCGCTTTCATTCCACTGCGGCCAGTAGTGCGTGAGCGGCCCAAGCACCTGCTGGATACTGCCAACCGCCCCCAACAATAGTGCCACCCGTCGCCACGGCAAACCCATGCCGCGAATGCTCCAAAGCGTTCGCAAGCAAGCCATTGCGCCGATGGTGCCAACCGTGAGATCGCGGATCCGGGGCACCACCGCCAGGCCGTCGATCCCCCAACGAACCTCCATCTGTTTCAGCACACCCCACGGAATACTAAGGAGCACACCAATCATCACCCACCGGGTCGTGTGGGGCTTGGTGACGCGTGAGAGCTGCAAGAAAAAATAAAGTCTGAACACATCGCCCATCTGCGAACAAAAATGGATCAAAAAAGGATTGATCGGCGTCGCAATCCATCCTTGGGACAGTCCAAGCGCCAGCGCTTCAGACCCAAGCAACAGAGCCAGACCCAACGTCTCCGGAGCGCTATCCATAAACAAAAACAACATCAACGCAAAAACGCCGATCAAAATCCGCGACATCAACCCAACGATGGCGCCATTATTATCACGAAATGACAGCTCAAATTGCTGCACTCGACGAACCTCTTCCTGCGACGCAACAAACGGCGGAATCAAATCACCACGCTCCAGATACGTGACCCCATTGTCATGCAGTGAATAGGTCACCTTGATGGAAAGCGTTTTTGCGGAGACGTATCCGGCGGGTATGGTCAATCTGAGGGGCGCACTGTTTGCGAACGTGCCCCACGGCCTCCCGTCAATATGCACCTGGGCCAGGCGGTAGGACAACCGGTGCAATCCAATGATCACCTGTTCACGACCAAGAATCAAAGACCCCAGCACCGATGGGTCCACGTCATAAACGATCTGTGCCCAGTATCTGGATTTGGATGCGGTCGGTAGAACCTGACGCGAGATCGCCAGATCATTCAGGGCGGCAGGTGATAGGATCGGATGCCCCGAAGGCTTGATATCCGGAATTCCCAAGGCATCACAATCCGTATCACAATGCACCAAATGAGGGGCAACACCCACCATGCGCACATCATTTGCAGTCATGACGCGAATGCCATCGCGACCTTTGACAAGCTGAGACCAGTTGACCGGACGCATGGCTTTCACCGTCAATGCCGCCATCAGAAATGACAGCAGTGCGCCGGCAAATGCGATGGTCACAATATTTCGACTGTTGAGTTCTGACGGCGTGAGGCGGCGATAGACGTAGAGCTGACGCCACCCATCCTGACCCAGCCAATGTGTTATTTTTTTTAGTAATCCTAAAGCCATACGCCCCATATCGGAGACGGCTCAAAAACCTTGATCAGGGATCCGGTCAGTTTTGATTGACACTTTAATAAAATGATTTAGAAATATCCCTACTATCAACCGCTCACAGTCGTCCAAAGTTATTCACAGCCACCCCAGTCACCACCACAGAAGGTCCATGCGCCATGAATTCGCGATTCATCTCCACCTACTTCCTGACACTCGTTCTCGCCGCCTGCGGCGCGCCAAAATCTCACAGCATTCGTGACCTGTCTGCCCTCAAAAACGCAACCGCATCGATCGAGGATTACCAGATCGGCACATCCTGGGGAAAATCCCCCGTGACCCAAAGTGACATTGACGCTGGCTCGGCGGTATTCAAACGCGCAGCCCTCGCCACAGCCAAGGTGACCATTGGGTTTGGATCAGCCACGGCATTCGTCCTCGGAGAAAAAAATGGAACAGTACTTTTTGCCACCAATCATCACGTGATTGAAGATCAGGATGGCTGTGACATGGCCCGCCTCACATTTGAGTACCTCGGCCTCAAACGCATTGCCTGTGATGAGGTCATCAACACCAACACCGATCTTGACCTGACGATTTTCACCGTCAAAGACCTCTCCGCCGATGCTCGCGCAAAATTACTGACCGTCGCACGTTCATTCACAAAGTCATCTCCAGCCAAAGGAACAACCCTCCTCACCATTGGCTACGGCGTCGCCGGAAATCCAGGTGGTCAATTGATGGCTGGACAAGATCAAGATTGCAAAACCTTCTCACCCGACGGTGAAACAAGGTTCATGGCCGACCCTGATGAATTTAATCCAGGCCCCTACAAGTCCTGGATGTTTGCCTCTGGCTGTGACGTCTCCCACGGCGACTCGGGTTCAGCAGTGGTGGACCGCAGTTCAGGCGACGTGGTCGGTATTTTGACCACCGGAAAGATCCCCAAAAACCCAAAAGTTCGTGAGGCGTCCTACCTCAAATCCATCTTTGATGCCTCCTCTGAGGACGTCTGGAGGGAGCTAAGCTATGTGGTCCCTGCCAGCAAAATTCAGGAGATCGCCGGAGAAATCATTCCTTAACCCCCTAATATAGCTACAAAAAAACAGATCCTAAACATTTTTAAGGTCCCGTCCGATACCCTCTTTCATACAAGGGGGGGACTTGAACCTAACTTCAGCAAAAACAACGCACTCTCTCGTGGACCGTCTTGGTCTGCCATCCGCGTGCGTTCGTCTGTTGTCTCTAATATCTCTAACTTTCAGCCTCTCAGGCTTCATCGTCCTCACCTCCGTTCTGTCCACCACATCATGCTCCAAAGGCTCCCGGATTTTCTCACTCAAACAAACCGTGGTGGATGTGGACGTCAAAACGACGACCAATCCAGAGGGAGCGACCTCCGCACCCATCGAGCCCAACGCCGTCGTCAATCAGCGTGTCACTGCCGCAGCCGGCTCAGGCGTTGATGGCACATTGGCCATCTTCCCACCGGCAGCCGTCAATACACCCGTCACCGTCACGATGTCCAAAGGTGACTCACTGACGATTCCCGAATTTGCCACTGCCATCGGCGCGGGATCATTCACGTCCAGTGCCAACACCCTGCGGATCTCATCATCTCCCGAAACCGACATGACCAAGCCCATGACCATCACCCTTCTTGTTCCGCCAGGATTCAGCACCACCTCGGCAAATTGGGCCGTCCTATTTGAATCCAAACACGTCGCCGAAAACGGTCAATACTGGTCCGGCCTGATCCCACAATCAGCGCTCACCGTCACCAGCAACAGTGTCACCTTTACCGCATCCTATTTTGGTAGCTATCAACTCGTCAGCACCGCAACCATCGTCGACAAACTGGTCCAGCTCAAAGGCACCGTGGCAGAAATCGCCGCCAGCCAACCACCCTCTTCACCGACCGCCGTGGTCAGCCTCACGTCCTCCGCTGCCAATGGGCTGTATGCGCAAGGCAACACCATCCCTCTGCTGGTCACCTTCAATCGCCCCGTCACCGTCACCGGTAGTGCAAGTCTGGCTCTCAATAGCGGCGGTACAGCGACCTACACACAAGGATCTGGAAGCGCGACTCTCACGTTCAACTACACCGTTGGAGCAACTGACTCAGCCGCAAAACTCGACGCGTTATCAGCCAGCGCTCTCACCACCTCTACCAGCAGCTCGATCACAGACGCTTACGCCCGTGATGCACAGCTCACATTACCCATAGCATCCGCGGGGGGATCTTTAGCGGCAGCTCACAACCTTGTGATTCAAGGCGCCAGCACACGAGTGATGTCTGTGTCTTCGACCATGAATAACAGAGCCTACAAAGCCGGAGAACTGATTGGAATATCGGTCACATTCTCAAATATTGTCACCGTGAGGGGTTCACCACAAATCACTCTCGAAACTGGATCAGCAGATGCAATCGTTGACTATTCGTCAGGGACGGAATCTACCGTCTTAAACTTCAACTACACTGTTGCGGATGGACAAAACTCCCAAGATCTCGACTATATCAATATCAATGCTTTGGTACTGAATGGCGGTACCATAAAAACGGCCACGGACGCAGACGTCGCCCTGGCATTGCCAAAACCGGGATCAGCCGGAAGCCTTAGTGCCTCCAAAGACATCAAGATTGACACCATAGCCCCCGGTGCACCTCAGATTTCAGTGGCCACCGGATCATTTAACGCAGCCTTCTCAACCAATATCTCCCAGCACGCATCACCGGACACCAACTTCCAAGACTTCCGCTACACCACCAATGGCACAGATCCCACGTGTTTTTCGGGAACCTCTTCCATGGCTCAGCCCACTAGTGTCAATATTCCCGCATCCACCACGACCTTGAAGGTAGTCACCTGTGACGAGGCCCGCAATATCTCAGCGGTGACGACGGCCACATACACCTACGACAATACTCCTCCCAATGCGCCAAGCGTCACCAGTGGCTCTGCTTATTCAGCGTCAGCATCGGTGACCTGGACATGGACCACGGGCGGCG
>JBILMN010000308.1:0-2520 GCA_044375465.1 Oligoflexales bacterium
AACGTGCTATCGTCGTCGACAATCAAGACGTTACTTTCCCTGTCGTATTCTCTTCTGATCGAGTTCGATTTTTGCTGAATCATGATTTTGCCCTCAATATTTTGAACCTAATGACCATTATATGACATCACAATAAAAACATTACATTACATATTCCTGATTTCATCGATCGCAGCCCTCGCCACTGACTTCAGAGCCGGGTTTGCCCGCTCCGACTGAGTGACCTCATTAAAATAGCGCAGAGCCTGGCCCTCATCTTTGAGGTTCTCCCGCATGAGAAGAGCGAGGTTGAAGCGCGCCTGAGGGTTATCTGCGTCGATATCTAACACCCGCTCAAATGTTTCGCGCGCGGTGACGTAACGGCCTGTTTGACGAAGAACAGCGCCGAGTCCGATCATGGCGTCGGTGTTCGCAGGATCAGCGTCCAGAGCTTTTTTGTAGTCAATTTCTGCCATGCTAACATCTCGACTCGCAACATAAAGATTCGCCCGGTTGACCAAAGCCGGAGCAAATGAATCGTTCATGCTGAGGGCTTTATTATAATGGTCGCGTGCTTGTGGAACCTTGCCCTGTCTTTCCGCAAGAACTCCCATAATGTTGTAAAGCGAGGGATGATCACCCCCACGGTCCATCGCTTGCTCGACAATAAATTTTGCGATCCCGTCCTTCCCATCTTTGAGGTAACTAAACGCCAAGGCTGCATAACCTGGCAAGAATGTCTTATCCTTGCCGATGAGATCACTGAGTATGGTGTGTGCCTTGCTACGTTCATCATTTGCCAGATAGGTCATTGCAAGCGTATACCGATAGCGAAACACCTCCGTAGCGTCAGGTCGCTCTTGTGATGAGAAGATGTTTTTTGCTTCGGCGAGAACATCCATGGCTGCGGGGATTTTGCGAGATTTTTGTAGTGTTGCCGCTAGATCGATGAGTGCATCGATGTTTTTGGGATCTTTGCGAAGAACCTGCCGAAATGTCGATTCGGATGCAGCAAGCAACCCGATGGCGAATTCATTTCGACCGCGCTTCATGAGGTCTGGCACTGAAGACGCTTTAGCGAGCTGTTTGATGGTTGATTGGAGTAGTGGTCGTTCTTTTGAGGGCGGATTGCCCTTAAAAAAGCTTTGCCAGTTAAAAGCTGATACTGGATTCGCATCGGTTCTTTTGGGGTCGGCTTTTATCGGCTCAGACACTTGCTCCTTATCTGTGACGGCGACGTCCATAGCCTCGACACTGGTTTTATCGCCCTGGTTTGTTGTGGTGCAACTGGCGATGATGCATGAAATTAAAACGAGTCTTGTCATCATTAGTGACTCCACTGCTGAGGCAACTCACTGTGAGTCGCGGTCGATAATTGATCTGTCGTACGATTCTCGTCGCGCTGATTATTTTTGCTATCACTGAGAGCCAAGGCGCTGCGCCCGATCCACTCGCTTTTGGCGTAAGCCTGGGGTGCGCGTTGTTTGGCTAGGATGTTGTTGCCGTGGTATCGATTGGCCATTTCCCGCAGCCTTGCGATATTTTGGTTAAAACGAGACTGACTTTTGAGTGTGGTTGGCTCTCCAGCCCTTGCTGGGATCGCGCTGATCTCGTCGGCAAATTGGCTTGCAGACTGTGCCAGGATAAATCGCGCTTTGGGACTTAGATCCTGCTGGTCCAGGCTGGCAACCTTATCAAAACGTGTGACAACCTCCGAAAACAGACGACTCTTGCGGTCGACTTGCGCATTGAGGTCACCTTTCCCGTCCTCAATGCGGAGTTCTTTGAGTTGGTCTGCGGCATGGTCGCCAAGAGCCATATTGACGTTGGCCGCCAATCGCTTGTAAGCATCTCCGAGGTCATATTTGTGCTTTTCCACCTGTAGGGCGATGCTGTCCATGTCATCGACGGCGGTTTGTTTCTCACCAGATTGGTAACGTACCTTTGCTAGGGAAAGTTCCGCCTCGAGCTTCTCTGCCGTGGTCTTTGACATCATTTTACGTTGATTAGCGACCGTCATCGCGGCATCAAATTGCCCGGCAAGTGTCAGATATGATACTGCCGAATCCTGAAGGTTTAGCTTTTCAACATGGCCCTTGGCTCTGTCGGCACGAATTTCTACTGCTTTTGCTGCGGCAGAGAAATTGTCGTCTGCCGTTGATAATTTTTCTGCGCGCTCCAAAGCGGCAAGTGATCGACCGTGATTGGGATACTTCTCGCCAAGTGTCAGGTAATGTTTGACCGCCTCGCCAAAACGCAGCTGATACTCGTGCGAACGTCCAAGAAGATAGGTCATGTCACCAGAAAACTTCGCATGCCCACCCTTTAGGTAATTTTCAGCGCTCGACTGTGCCTTCGCCCAATTGCCTGAAATAGCGGCGAAATAAGCCCCGTCACGCCAGAGCTGTTCGCGTGCCGGAAGATCCGCGAAGTCCCCTGAGATTTTGAGCAGAAGTCTGGACGCATCCTCGGCGTTACCTTTTTTGGAGAGCGTCGCAGCCTCCTCGTTTGCTGCTGTAGTAAGAACACCCATCAGCTCCG
>JBILMN010000126.1:0-8571 GCA_044375465.1 Oligoflexales bacterium
ATTCCCAGGAAGACTCGAACCGTGAAAGATGACGTACAAATGCAATGGAAGGTTGAGAGGGGTTTAGTGGTCAACACCGGTCATACGATCCAGATTAATTTGCCGGGTCACAGTACCACCATGATTGGTGGACAGAATTATGCACTCAAGCAGTTTCATATTCACACTCCCAGTGAGCATCAGGTCAGTGGTCTCAGCTATCCGATGGAGGTCCATTTTGTCCATGCGACTTCGGACGGTAAACTTGCTGTATTCGGCGTTTTTGTTGAAATCGGCGCAGCAAGTGAGGAATTTGGCAAAATTATGCCCTTCATGCCTGCAAGCACTGCGAGTTCACCGACCGAAACAAGCCCTCTGAACCTTGCTGCAATGTTACCGCGGGATATGTCGATGTTTCGCTATAGGGGATCACTGACAACGCCGCCCTGCTCAGAAGGGGTGTTATGGAGTGTCTTAAGCTCGCCGATCGAGATGTCGACGGAGCAGGTCACGGCTTTTAGACGATTATTTTCTGCGAATGCGCGGCCTGTTCAGCCGATGGGACCAAGGGCCTTCGAGGGGCCAGCGCCAAGGCTTGCGCATTGATTATTGATCATTGATCATTGATCATTGATGATTTTTCGGACTCTTCGAGAGCGTTTCCTTTGAATCAATCGATTTTGAAGATTTCCGGCATTCCGTACACGTGACGATTCGGGCAGGCTCTCAAATCGAGTTCAAACGCACGTAGGTCAATACCTGATCCCGAGCTTGATGGAAATCTCGATCCGTAGAGTGTGTCGCCATCGATGGGCATGCCATGCCTTGCCATTTCAAAACGAAGTTGGTGTGACCGGCCTGTGACGGGTTGCAGATGCCAGATGGAAGGTGCTCCGTCTGGTAGCGCCATAAGCTGGTAGCGTGTCACCGCCGATTTGCCGTGAGGGGCCTCAAAGGCTCGTTTTTTGCCCTTTGCTAGTTTACAGGACCAAACATGCCACTCGGGTCCGGTCTGTTGGCGTAATTCCTGTGGGACCGCTGCCCGTGTCAATGCCGCATAGGTTTTCATGATTTGGTGCTGCTCGAACCATTGATTCCCAGCTCGCTGAGCATCGGGTGAAAGCGCAAATAATAATAACCCACTGACGGCCTCATCAAGGCGGTGTACCGGAAAAATCCTTTTGCATAGTTGATCCTGCAATAGAATCCCAGCCACCGGCCTGGGATCTGCCGCCCCAAGGCGAGACGGGACACTCAACATCTCTGCTGGCTTATCGATCAATGCGAAGTCATCGTTTTGAAAGATTATTTTGATCACGGTCAAAACAGGCCTTATTCGCTCAGCATGGCTCATTCAGATACGTTCCCAACGCTGGGGTCTTCTATACCCGGATTGTGGCAACTTGGCCTTAAAAATGCATGCTCTCGCATTGAGATGAAATCGCATCATACCGTTAAAAACACTGGTTCCATCGACTGGAATTTAAACAAAGTGTCAAAATTTTTGACACTGTCGCATATCGAGACACTCTAACCCATTGAAATTCTGTGAATGACCCCTTGGCACGTATGATGCTCGCTGGATTTCGACAACTCCCGTGAGTTGTCGTGTGGAATTGTTGTTGTTGAAACCTTTTTGCTGTTGTGGAGTCTCCTATGATGAATCGTCGTGTCCTCATTTCAGTCGTGTTGACCGGCTTGGCCTCTGTGGCCTGCGGTAATGCGAGTTTTTTTGGCGGTGGCTCCGCTAAAAAAACGGTTCAAACGAATCCAAGCAACCAGCCCACCCAGAACCCCGGTGGTAATCCGACACCACCCCCACCGACCCAACCGACCCCAACGGATCCAAGCAGTAAGCCGCAGATCGGCCCGCAAAATCAAGTGACCCAGCCTGATCCCAAGACGATTATTTTTGGTAAAGATCAAGTGTTCCACATTGGTGATGGCCGCTACGACAATACGTCGTGTAAGGAGCAGGTCGCTGCCCTGCCACTGACCGGTAATGCTTACTTCTTCGAGTTTGAAGTGACGACGGACAATACCGTGGTTTCGGTCAATACGGCGAAAATTTGCGGCATTGACTATGCAACGAATACCTATGAGCTATACTCGGGTATGAACCGCATCCAGGGTCAATACATTCCACGAGGTCAAGAAACCCTCACCGCCGCGCAGATTCCACTGCCCCGCGGTCGCTATGGGGTTGTTCTCGCAACCGGATGGGGCCGTGATTCTGGTGAAGCCCGCAACGACCGGGATGATTATATTGTTGGTCACGTGACCATTCAGGCAAATCAACCCATTCGTCCTCTCAATTACGGTGCATTCACCCGTCGCTGAATAACTATGGAATCCTGATTTCCACACGATTACACTAAAACTCCCGCCAGAGGCAAAGCTCTGGCGGGAGTTTTTTGTGTTTCGATTTGTCCAATGTCACATGACATTTTTTTGTACCAAGATTTGCTGCTAAAGTTCGGGAGCCCTGATGGATGCCTTAATACAGTCTTGTGCGTTGGTCGCGGTCTCGGAAATGGGCGACAAGACTCAGATCCTGAGCTTGATGCTTGCGCTACGCTACAAACAACCGTGGACCATTATGGCGGCAATCCTGTTCGCGACACTTGCGAATCATGCAGGTGCAACATGGTTCGGGGTAACGATCGCAAGCCATTTACCGGATGCATGGCTTAAATCCGCATTGGCTCTGGTTTTCATTGTTTTTGGATTATGGTTACTCAAGCCCGATGCTGACGACGGTCTCAACAAAGAGCACCCATACGGCGCCTTCTTTACGACGCTCATCGTTTTTTTTCTTGCTGAAATGGGAGACAAAACCCAGCTTGCGACCGTGGCCCTTGGTGCTCGGTACCAGTCAGTAGCCATGGTCACGGCTGGCAGCACTCTTGGCATGCTCTTCACCAATGCGCTTAGTGTGTTTGGAGGCGAAAAACTCATTAAGGTGATTCCAATGTCGTACGTCAGAATGCTCGCTTGTGTGCTATTTATTTTGTTCGGCATTGCCTTGTTGCCCATTTGGCCGGCATAGAGATTTCCAAAAAGACTGGAGTTTTTGTCTTTATTTGATGAAATGACCAATTTCGCGTCGAATTTTGGGTCAATTGTTGGATTGATATTTTAGGAATTAAACCGATCATAGACCAAAGTTTGCGGTGACTTTTCAGTATCAAAGATGTCACATAAACGTAAGATGGAATCCATAAGGACAGCATGTACGCTAAGGCTGCACAAAAAGATAAGACCGATTCCCAGCCGGATCTGCCGCGGCGCAAAAGTCGCGAGCGCTCCTTGGACGCTTTGGCGCAAGTGAAGTCAACCTTTGCTGCTCACGATCGAACCCAACTGGAGACTGTTTTTGATTATCCAGTGGTTCCAGGTCTTTCCGGAGTCACAAAACGGCAAAAATATGTGGTCGAGGCATGGTTTTTCTATCCACCACAGATGGGCGTATCACCTCAGACGTACACCAAAGACAAATTTTACGCAGACCTCAGACCTTTAGTGCGTTTCCGGGAGCCGCGATTCTCATTTAAGGACATGATAGGGCTGAATGGCAGCCGATCCCCGATAAAGTTTCTTGAGGAGTATATCCGGTCGGTTGCTGATGGCCACCCGCCAGCGACAATTCAACGCGCCATTTCGGAAGCCCGGATCTTCGGGTGCTCATTTGCAAGTTATTTTTTGAAGCGGATGGGCAAGCGTACAAAGGCGATCCGAAAGGTGCATAAGTACATTGCAACGGTCTATGATGAGCAGGGACGGGGCGTCGAGCAGTTGGAGCATTATTTAACTGAAACACGCGAGTTACTTAGTAAGGCCATGTATCTTCTCAAGGAATGGCGGCGGTTATCAGCTCAGGCGGAAAGTCTTGGACAGGATTATCTTCGACCCCTGGTCAACGAGCTGCGATTTGTTGACGAGTACTGCACCTATCGACTACGTGATGGTCTGGCAAGTCTGATGCGTGTTGCGACGGAGATTGATCCACGACTTGTCCCGGAGATTGACTATCTGGCGTTTTTACGTCGCTGTGTCGCAATGAATCGACTTGAGAGATGGTACGCAAAAAAACGCGGTTATTCTTGGGTGGATGAAAATAGTTCAGATGACGAAGTTGAGCGCTATATGTACCGTCGTGGCGTTCTTAAACGCAGGACATGGGGCGTCTTGTATTTGAACATTCGAACACGTCCGATGTTTGAGTTTCAGCGCCAGCTTGGTGCTATGGCAGCTGCAGGTATGGCCGCATTGTGGTGGGTCGTAGCCATGTATTTTATCACGCTGCGAGGCGGTGCATTTATTGGTGGCGGAGCATCAGCGGCCAAGGATTTTTGGCAATCGAGTGGTTTTTTAATCGTGACGGCGTCGATGATTGCTTACATTTTAAAGGACCGCATCAAAGAAAATGGCCGTCGTTTTTTCTCCGGAAAAATATTTAATCAAGTGCCAGATAACAGTGAGAGAATTTTATACGAGCCTGCCACAGAGGCGCCGATCGAGGTCGGAAATGTGAATGAGTACACAAGGTTTGTGCCACCCGAGGATCTGCCTCTGGAGGTGCGGCAGATCCGCGTAAATTCTTTTACCGATGACCTGGAGGCAGAGGATGCGCCGAAAAGCATCATCCATTATCGCAAAGTGGTGGAATTATATCCCAAGGCGATTGCGTTGATGGATTACCCGATTCGGGCGGTCCACGATATCTTGCGGATTAATATCGCTGGCTATTTAACCCGCTTGGATGATCCTCAAGCGGGCACGGATGTGATCAGCGCCGACGGACGACTTTCATCATTGAAACTACCAAAAGTGTACCAGATGCATATTGTTCTGAGGCACTCTCTGCAACACAGACGTGACAAGCAGGTGGTCTACGATCACTTTAAGATGGTGCTAAACAAGCGTGGGATTATCCGTATCGAGCGCCTTTAGATCCGACTCTATATCCGACTCTAGATCCGACTCTAGATCCGACTCTATATCCAAATCAAGAGCCGACGATGCTATAACCAGCTATGATGGGCGAGGTCCCCGGTTGCGACTTTCGCAACGGCTTCGTGTGGATGCAAGCTTTCAAAGTGGCTGACTTCGCAGGCTGTTCCGGAGAAAAGAGGATTTCCTGATACAGCTCCAGCAAGGCGTCTGACAGCGTCCTCGGCAAACATGAGATTTTCGGCGTTCAGGCGAGCAAACTCCTGTTCATCCTCGCGCTTGACCGCAGCCTGGACCGGTGTTGCCAGTGCTGATTCTAATTGATTGATGGTCTCCACAACAAAATTCATATTGTTGGTTGGCTGTCTTAGGCTCAAGCGAACCCGGCCCTCACTGCGCTGCCCATGGGGAGTTCCGGCGATGGACTCCTCGCGACCAAGCCATGCCAGAACATCGTCGCGGACGATGTCTTGTGCAGTCGGAAATTGGTCAGCGAATTTATTTTGAATCAATTGTCTTGCAAGTGCTGCAGAGCAAGGGCATGTGCTTGAGTAACGCACCACAAGCTCAATGCCATGACGTACTTGCGATCTGTTTGCGGTGGCCCAAAGACTGATTGGGTAAGATCGCCATCCGAGGTTGCCGCTTAACAGAGCCGGCCGCCGAATCATCATTTCAAAATTGACTTTGACGTGGGCTGAGTCACTGATGCCTTCATGGTTTTGGAGGAATGCATTCGTGATCGTCGAAAGTAATGCCGGAGATACAGGCGACGAACTTAGGGTTTCCGTCAATGATAGGAATAGTCGTGACATGTGGATGCCTTTTTGGGGCTCATTAAGGCTCACAAACGCATCGGCGCGACCCGCAGTCATCTGGCGTGGAATGCCATTGATTTCGAACATGACTGGGCACTCAATACCGCTCATGCCGACGCGGTCGAGCGGATGAGCATCCTGGATGGTGGTCCTTGCAATATCGATGTCCTTCAGTACGTGCGTTGTCATCGCGATCACTCACACCTTTGAACGTTATGGCCCGATCGGGCGCAGGGAAGCCGTCTTCTAACAGAGAATTGGATTTCATTGAACCGGATTCTATAGTACCCTTCGGACGCGGCCGTGGTCGTTTCTGAAGGCGTCCTTTGGCGTTTTAAAGATCAAGGATAACTATGCGGCATCATGAGATAAATTCAGTCACAATGCGTCGTTTTGTGCTCCGCAGTGTGGAGGTTTGGAACACCAATCACGTGCAGTCTGACGTGGATATTCTGGTGGAAGACGGACGTGTGACAGCCATAGTTCCTGCAGGGTCTCGGCAGTCAACAGCTGGTTTTGAGCAGCTGGATGGTCAGGGTTTAGTTGTTTTACCTGCTGGCGTTGACGCACAAGTGCATCTTCGGGTTCCCGGCCAGGAGCAGAAAGAAACGGCGGCGTCCGGACTTTGGGCTGCAGTTTCAGGTGGTGTCGGTGCGCTTTTGACGATGCCAAACACAAGACCAGTCTTGGATCAGGTCACTGTTTTAGACCAGGCTCGACGGGAATTGGAAGGGCCCGTGGCGGCGACTCAAGTTCGTGTTTTATACTCGGCTGCCATGACGATGGGCCAACGGGGGCGCTTATGCGTGGACTTTGATGGCTTGGCGCGTGCTGGAGTTTCAGCGTTTACGGATGACGGTGTGGGTGTTGCAGATGATGATGTGATGGCAGAGATATTGCTGAGGGCCTCTAGGACAGGACTTCCTGTGTTGCAGCACGCCGAGGTGCCAGGTCACGGAGGTGTTTTAGCAGAGGGGCCCGCACAGCGGACTATTGGTGGTGTGGCTTACCCGCAAAGCGCTGAAACGGAGATGGTCCGGCGTGATTTACGCCTATTACGCCAATACCCTCGGGCGCGGTACCACGTTTTGCACGTCAGCGCCGCGGAAACTCTAAAGTTGATTGCCGAGGCTCGGCGCGAGGGTCTGCGAGTCTCTTGTGAAGTAAGTCCCCACCATCTATATTTTAGCTCTGACGATATTAATCCTAACGATTCTTCATTTAAGATGAATCCACCCATTCGTTCAGTGAGCGACCGGCAGATTCTTCGGCAGTCCCTTGCTGATGGTTCCATTGATTTTATGGCTACGGATCATGCTCCCCATGAGTCATCCGTCAAAACTTTGAATTTCAAAACCAGCGCTTTTGGTACCACGGGACTGGAAACATCATTGCGAGTGTTGATTGATTTGTGGCGAACGGGCGAACTGACGATCTCCCGTCTGGTGGAGGTTTGGTCAAAAGCTCCCGCGGCATTTTTGGGCTTGGATGATGCCTTTGGCACAATTGCGGTGGGTCGGCCATTCAATGCCGTTCTATGTGACGTGCATGCGCCGTCAGCGCTGATCATGCACGGGGATTTCGCCGGCCTATCAAAAAACAGTTGTTTTATCGGTCAAAGACTTCCTGGTCGGATCAAGGCAACGATTCTAGGCATGAAGGTTCACAGTCTTAATGGAACGCGGGATTTATGAGTACGATCCAAACCAAAAAAGCAAAAATTCTTGGCGACCTCTCAGCGCTTTCATCTACTGAGGATCGGTATCGCTTCATTATTGAAATGGGCCGCCATCTTCCACCGATTCCAGAGAGTCAACGGCTCGACAAGTTCTTGATTAGCGGGTGCATGTCGCAAGCGTGGTTGGTGCCTGAGTTTAGTGAGGGGCGTATTCGATTTTACGCGGATTCAGATGCGGCGATTGTCAAAGGTATCATGGCCATCTTGATTGCTGTTTATAGTGATAATACGCCCGAAGAGAATCTCAGTCTTTCTCCGGAATTTTTGCGCGAGGGTGGCGTAACGGAACATCTTTCAATGAATCGACGCAATGGATTATCAAATGTTGTGAAGCAGATCATGCTTTATTCAACCGCTTTAAAAGCTATGAATCGATCCTAGTCGCTACATGCACGGGAAGAGGCGGTAGATATCGCCTTTCACAAAATCGTTTTCCACTACGTTCACTAAAAAATAGTTTTCATGTATTTTCGTGATGAGGTCCCAACTTTGGGATTCTCGATCATACAAAGACCGCCATTCATCAAGCCAAAGTTGGAAGGCTTCCTCCTTCCAAATTTTGAAGCTCTTAGCGTCAACCACGGTGGGTTGGATGATCTCACGACCAGGAAACACGCCCCAGGTCACAGCTGTGACGGCGCTCTCGCCTAACGTTGAGAAGCTGTCGCCTTGTGCATTGATGGCATGCAGCGTGATGCTCGGTAGGTCTTTGGCTCTGCCCAGAAGCATTTGAAGTTTGTCGCGAGAGGTGAAAAACTCCACATAGGCTTTCTGGAATACATAACCGCCTGGGCCGCCCCAGCCAATATCTGGAGAGTCGCTTGGCGCTGAATTGACCTGGGGCTGACTGTTGATGGTGAGGTAGCCATTCTTGTTGAGTGTGACTAGTTGATTGGTGATGCGTGACGTTTCGTTTTGTACGGGCATCTCGCACCAGGGTAGCCAGTTAATTTGGCCTTGGCAGAATTTGGCAAATACATCAGCGACCTGGGCTTCCGTGGTCGGTTGTCCCCACAGTTTCAGGCGATTTTGCCGCACGGTCTGGTCTTTGCTTCGGCGGAAAATATAGTAATCATTAAGAGA
>JBILMN010000127.1:0-8569 GCA_044375465.1 Oligoflexales bacterium
AAAGCGCTATTCAAAATGGAGACCGTCAAAAAACTTCCCGGCATCGTGCCGAGTGCTGTTTCAACATAATCTGTGGCTCCAGTAAACATGGCAGGAATGACGACCACGTAATCACCCGGTTTGATCGGACCAATATCTTTACCTGTGCGTGCCAGAAGCACAGCGGCAAGAAGCCCTAATGAACGCTTACGAATGACTGAGTCAGGGATAGTGTTTATTAATAGGCCTCTGTCACCTGAGACCTGGATCTTATTTCCAAAAACCCTCACATCAAACGGGGTGATCTCCAGGCCTCCCACACCGGCCAAAGCTAGCTGCGGCACCAAAGCACCGTTGTCTAGAGATATGATCGGTTGAATGCGGTTGTCGCCCCTGTAGTCCGCATGACCAAATCCAGAAAATGCTGCAAGTAGCGCATCTTGGGCGCCATAAGCCAGATGGGCGACTTTCATGCGTGAAATGTTCGCGTTGGGCGCGATATTCGGTGCAATCTGCCGCAAGTTGTGGTCAAGCTGTTCAAGGGTGAGAGTGGCTCGATTATCGATTTTGTGGGGTGACGTGTAGATAATGTTTGTGATGCGGCTGGTCGGATGTTTCGTGGCAAGGATATTACGGGCTGCTTCGATTTCGGCAGTGTTGTAGGGGCTATCAAAGATCTTCGGGATGATGACTCTCACTTGTTCTTTAGCTGTCATCGCCTTTAGAGTTAGGGCCCAATCTTGCAGTGAAAGATCATGGGCCTTCAAATAAGCCGCGGTTCGATTGTCATAACTTAATATTTTAATACGTGGGTCCACAGTTGACGGTGTCCACCATTCTTTAAATTGGAACAACGCCGGATGTGTGATTTTTTGATCAAGGTATGGTCCAACGACCGTTTGCGCCGCAACCTGAATGAGGATTATGGCAACGATCGCGGGCGCAATAACCGTGAAGACCGTAAGTTTCGGAATTTTTTTAAGCGCTGTGATGGCAGGTAATATTGATCTCATCTTGCTCAAGTATACCTGTCATTGGCGAAATGCCCACTAGGGCAGACTTTTCTTAGTCACTCTTAAACACCGTTAATATCCTGATGAGGCAAACCATTTCGTGATATTTTCATGGAGAGTTAAGTCAGCTGATTTTGACTTGGTTACGGTTCATGCGTTAAAATGAATTCAGCATGTTTAAGTTACTCCGCGAGCTTTTTTGAAATGTTCGGCTGATGACTCAAGGGGGTGTGCCGATGAAGTTCACAATTGCAAAAAATGGTGATGTTCTTCAGGTAGCGATGCGCGGTGATTTTGATGAAGGGCTTGAAGCACACTTGGCGGCGCTCGCCGCAAAAATAGAGACCACGTCTGTGATCTTTGACGCCGAGAAGGTCGAATTGATTAACTCGCTTGGAGCCCGGCACTGGATTGGATTTGTTCTCGGTCTGACCAAGCGGCAAATCCACTCCTCATTTGAACGGTGTTCTCCAGCTTTTGTCGAAGCCTGCACACTCTATCCCAAATTTGTGCCGTCTAAATCAATGAAGAGCCTGATGATGCCAGTGGAGTGTGATTGTGGCTATCAAGGCCATGCGATTCTCACAGAGAATGAATGGTCTCAAACAAATGTTTTGAATGGTTGTGCGTGTCCAAAGTGCAGTGGAGTCTTGCATCCGACGGTTGATCCTGATGATTTTCTTCAGAGTGTCAAAGGCTAGGTTCTATGATTGAACTTGAGAACATCAAAAAGCATTACTCGTTGAACGGTAAGGATGTGCCGATCCTGAAAGGTATCAGCTTATTTATCGGACAAGGTGAATTCGTATCCATTATGGGTCCAAGTGGATCGGGAAAATCTACGCTTTCAGCCATCCTTGGATGCCTTTCGACGCCAACATCGGGAACCTATAAGCTTGGCGGCAAGGATGTGACGAAGCTTGGTGGTAATGATTTAGCAGGTCTCCGGAACCAGCATATCGGTTTTATTTTTCAAGATTTTAATCTTCTTTCTGGTTTGACTGCTCTCGAGAATGTCGCGTTGCCTCTTGTTTATGGCGGAATGTCCGCCAAGTCGCGTCGAGATCGTGCCATGGAATGCCTTGCGGCTGTAGGCCTGGACCACAAAGCGCAGAATCGACCGTTTCAGTTGTCGGGAGGACAAAAACAGCGGGTCGCCATCGCTCGAGCCTTGGTCAATCATCCAAAGTTTTTGTTCGCCGATGAGCCCACGGGTGCTCTGGACAAAAAAACCGGCCACGAGATTTTGAGTATCATGCAGCGTCTCAATGCTCAGGGGCATACGGTCATTCAGGTGACCCACTCTCCCCTTGACGCTCAGTACTCCAAGCGGATTCTTCATCTTGTGGATGGTAATATTATCCGTGAAGAGACGGTGGATAAACCGGTGATTGGTTCGATTCTCGCTGAAGATGAAGCGTCGCGCAGTGAGATATTAACAAGAGTCTGGCGTGTGGCGCAGGTGGCGCCTGTGGACGTGAAACGGGATCTTGAGGCGATCAAGCGTTTGATTGCCGAGACCACCACCCGGGATGCTCAGGTGGCAGCGGCAAGGGCTGTGATTCGTTGGCCTGGTCACGAAGCTGATGCTTGCATTGAGGCCTTATTCACTTCGAGTGAGTGGGTGGTGCGGGCGGAGGTCGTCAAAAATCTGAATTTGCGTCCCAAAGATCAAGTGTTGTCATACTATGAGAGGGCGCTTTCTGATGACAATGCATGGGTGCGCCATCTGGCGATGTCAGAACTCAAAGATACCGAGATGGAGGAACTGTCAGAATCTCTGCGACAGGCTATTGTCAAATCCCTCGACGATACGGATGAACGTGTACGGGCCAGCGCAATTTTTATCACCGGGAAATGGCGGCGACCCGAGCGGCTTGAGTGGGTCGCAAAAGCGCTTGAGGATCGCGATAACCGGGTGCGTGCCAATGCTGTCGAGGCATTAAATGATGATGACGATATCCGCAGGTTTTTGGAGCGCCTTGAGGTGATGGCTCGAAGTGATCGCAGCAACCGGGTGCGCGCCAATGCCGCTTTTGCGGTTGGCAAAATTGACGCCGAAAAAGCGATGCAGATCGCAGGAGAGCTTTTGACCTCGACGGAGGTTCTCATGCGGTCATCTGGAGCGTGGCTGATCGGTGCGATCAAGGCCAAAGGCGGTCATGAGCGTCTGATGGAGTTGCTCACACATGAAAAAGAAGAAGTGGTCTTAAATCAGGTTGTGCGATCGTTGGCCAAACTAAGTCGGGACCTGTTTCCTCTCAAAGATCAGATTGACGTGGCTCTTGGCGCCACAAATTCGGGAGTTTGAGCCGTGGCGTCGCTGTCGATGATTCTAAGATTGGCTCTGGTGACCTTGTGGGAGAATCGCCTGCGTTCGATTCTGACGCTGGTTGGAATGGTTTTTGGTAATGCCGCTGTCATCGCCACTCTCAGTAGTAATGAGGGAGCCAAAGTTTTTATTGCCAAGCAACTTGCCTCACTAGGCAATAAACTGATGACAGTGGAGCTTCAAGGGGCCTCGGTTTCCACGCCAGATATTGAAGCCGTTTACCGCTACGTTGATAATATCGATTATGCAGCGCGTGAACGCGTGGCCGGTGATGGCCAAATGATTTATCGGCGTAACGTGACACGTGTCAGGATCATGGGGGTTGAAAATGATTACTTCCCTGTGACCAATCTCACGCTTGATGCGGGACGCATGTTTCTTCCCGAAGAACTGCGCATGGGCGAACCTGTGGCGATTATTGGAGCAAATGTTCGTCGGGCCTTATTTAAAGACAATCCATTTATGAACGAGTATGTGACGATGATGGTGGGGACGACACCGGTGATGCTTCGTGTTATTGGTGTGACGCGCGAAAAAGGCGGGGCGGCCGCCAATCTTGATTCCAGTATATTTATCAGTCCATCATTGGCAGTTAAGATCACGGGCGGATCCTCTGACAGAATTATGGTTCTTTTACGTGACGATAACCAATCGATTGGTGTGAAAAACCAAATTACAGCGTTGCTTGGTCCAAAGTATGGATCCGCCATGCGAGTTGCCGACGCCCGCGAGGCCATTGAGCGGACCAAAGCCATTTGGGGCAAGCAAAATTTGGTGGGAATTTGCCTTGCGGCCATCAGTCTTTTGACGGGCGGGGTTGGCATCATGAACATCATGCTATTGTCCATCCATCAGCGCCAAAAGGAGATTGGGCTTCGTAAGGCCGTGGGTGCAAGAAATTCGGAGATCGCAACACAGTTTTTGCTCGAGACGGTCATTATTTGTGTCCTCGGCGGTTTGGTTGGAATTTTGGTTGGTTGGGGCTTTGGTCAACAGGTGGCAAAAATGCTCGGTGATTGGGAGGCCTCCATGTCACTGGTCAGTGTTCTGGTGGCTTTGAGTTTTTCTGTGATGACGGGGGTTTTGTTTGGTGCAACTCCTGCCATGAGGGCAGCACGCATTGATCCTTATGATGCTCTACGGACGGGGTGAGATGATGTTTAAGCTTTTGATACAATGTTTGAAACTCGTCACAGTGCCGATCTTTGTCGGAATGATCGGATCGGGTTGCTCTGCGGCGCAGTGGAAAAAGTCGAAAATTGGCGCCTGGTTTTCTTCAAGCCCTGACAAGGCAACGGATGCTCAGGCGACCAAGAGTACGGCCTATGGATATTTTGAAATTAAGCGGGGAAATCTTGTCGATGACGCCGTGATTGAGGGAAAGCTTGAGGCAGGTGAGCGGGCAGAGGTCCGGGCCCCTCAGCGTGTGCGGATTCAACCGGCGAAAGTTAAGGTTAATGATGCCGTCAAACGCGGTGATGTGTTGTTTGTGGTCGATACCAAAGAGCTTGAGCAGAGAAGGCAACAAGCCAGCGAACGGGTATCCCAGCTTGCGATCGATATCAAGAACTCAAAGGCTCAGCTGGTATTTGCGCAAAAACAACTGGATCGTAAAAAGACATTGTTTGGCAAAGGGATCGTTTCTCGCAAAGAGCTTGACGAGGCCGAGAAGCAATTTGTGGCGGCAGAAAGTGACGCGCAAACAAAAGAGTTGGAATCGCGCAAGGCTGACCGGGAACTAAAAACAGCCAGCGAGTCTGTGTCCGGGGCCAATATCGTCGCGCCGTTTGATGGCATCGTCGCCATGATCACGCAAGGGGACACGGATGTGAATCAAGGTCAGACCTTGGCCGTGATCGCCAACCCTCGAACTCTGGCCATCAAAATCCCCGTTCCTGAGGCGATTGTTACGAAGTTTCGCCAAGGCCAAAAGGTTGAAGTGGATGCGGATGCGGCGCCAGGCCAAAAGATCGGTGGAGAGGTCAGAGAAGTGGAGACCAAATCAGGCGGCAGCTCTGGTGCCCTCAATTCCTACAGTGTCACTGTGAATATTCCGCAAGAAACCGTGAAAAAATTCAGTCTCAAAGATGGCTATGCGGCGCGGGTGCGGGCTGTATTTGGTGAGCGCCAATCTGTCATCGTGATTCCACGCTCTGGTATCAAGAAAAATGGCGCTGACACGTTCTTGCTCATAGCATCCGGAAAAGGGGCCGCGCCGGAGGCTCGAGCGGTGAAAATTGGCGCGATCAATGAGCTCGAGGCTGAGGTGGTTTCGGGGGTTAAGGAGAAAGAGTTTATCGCAGTTCCTATCGATCAAGAGGAGTCGGCGCGATGAAATTTTCGCTGGTTTCAGCTTTGTCATGCAGATCATCGCTACCGCGTCTTGTACTGATGATTGTTGCCACTCAGGGCGCGAACCTTTTTGGCAAAACCAATAATGCCGCCCCAGCATCAAAGCCCAAAAATTCACGCAACGCTGCCATTGCCAATAGCTATTATGCGTCTTTATTGGAGCCTCTGAATATCTTCGCTCCGCCTCCGGGTGCTAAGAAGCTGATCACGCTTCCAGAGCTGCACAGTCTGGTTCAGACGAGAGGTGTCGCTCTTAAAGTCTCAAGAGAAACCTACAATGCGTCGAAGCAGTCAGTCACTACGACCGAGGACGCCAAGCGTCCAGTGGTGTCATTTACAGGAGGCCACACAAATACGTGGACTAAAACGAAGGTCGACGGCGATCCAATGGACGGCGTCACGGACCGCAACGGAGAGACGGGCAGTCACACGTTTGGTCACAGTGCGGGATTTTCGTTGTCGGGAGAACCTCTATCAGGCGTGAGTTACCGTGTGTCGTTTCCCAATCTCACAACGTCAAAACGCTCTCCGGATACCGCAAGTCATGATCCTTATTTGCCGGATTCCGGCGCGTTCAATGCAAGTCTTGACGTTGCTTTGCTCAAAGGCAGTCCCTATTTTGTCGAGAGTTTAAACGCAAGAAAAACCAGGCTACAGCTTTCGACGGCGCGTGATGCTCTGAAACAAGATGTGATCCGAAAAATCTCTGAGGCAGAAAATAGTTTTTATGGACTGGCCAAGAGGTACCTGAATCTTGCTGTGCAGGAGCGGTCTCTCAAGCTTGCCGAGGCTCTGGTGTCTGATGTGAAGGAAAAGATTGCGGCCGGAGAGGCCAGCGATCTGGAGTTTACCCGCGCTAACCTGCAGAAGGCCCAAGCCGACACCGACTTTATGTCATCTCAGATTGAATATGAAAGCGCGGTTGCCGAGTTTCGGCGGGGTCTTGCTTTTGATGATGCGGATGGTCAGGGGGTGTTCCCGGATCCACGAGCACTGGATATCAAAGTTGAGAAGCTGGGGATCCCCAAAAACGCTCTAGAGATCCTTCGCCGCTCAAATCCCGAGATTTTAGCTGCAAAAAACGCCAGCGAATCTGCCGAGATCGAATTGGAACAAGCCAGAAAATCAACCATGCCATCTTTGGGGTTGTCGACGAGTTACGGCAATACGGTTCCTGAAAATGGCTGGGGGCGGGCGACCTCTCAGGCTTTAAAACCAAATGATCGCACGGTGACATTTAATCTTACCTACAGCCAGGTGTTGTACAACGATACCAGTAAGAACGCGTTGAAATCAGCCATCGTTGCCAAGCAGAAGGCCGATCTCGGAGTTGATGAGGCCCAGCGCAAGGCGAAACGTGATTTCGATGCCCTGCTAAAGCGCATTGATATTGGCACGAGGCGCTATCAGATTGCAAAAGTGTCGCGCGAGATCGCTGAGGATAAGATCAACGCTGAATACGAGCGGTTCCGCGCCGGCGAATCGAGTGTGCGTAACGTCATCGATTCGCAGACGGAGGTGAACAGCGCCCGTATCTCTGAAATCAGCTCTCGCGTTGACCTGGCGGCAGCCTACGGCGAGCTTAACGCCCTGCTCGGGAAATTGCCTGATGGTGTGACTTTAACCTACTAAATGACCTGCTGAGGACTGAGGCAAAATGATGGTGCATAGAGAAGGGGGTCATCCTTGAATCGAAGCGCGGCGCGTGGGAGGTTCATCAATCACGGATCATGGATCTTGGGGTCAGTGATTTTCGGGTTGATGTGCGCACCAAACAACCTTTGGGCACAAAAGAAGTCCTCACGTCAAACTGACGGTGTTAGCGGGGCAGAACGTCTTCCAGTGCACCTGCGTGCCTGTCGGTTTGATGATGAGATGACAGTTGCGGTACGGGTTCGCAGCAAGGAGCAATATGAGGCAAGGCCAACCTATTCGGTCACCCTTGAGAAAATCCACGTAAAGAAGGGCGAGCGGGTCAAAAAGGGACAGTTATTGGTGTCAACCAATACAAAAAGTCTGACCCAGATGCTGGGGATTTATTCTGATTATATGTCCATGTATACGGGTTATTTGAAGGTTGTCACTAATGATTTGAAGGTGACTGAGGCGCGGCGCGATCGTCTGAAGGGCCTTGTTGCGAAGGGGATCATCCCTCAGTCGGAGCTTGAGGCGGCAGATAAAATGGTCTTGAGTGTCGGCGGAAGTGTTCAGAGTGTGACCCGCAGCAAAGAGGGGATTGAGAAGAATATCGACCAATTGAATCAGCAGATTCGTGAGGCGAATTTTTATAGTGGTATTGATGGCATCGTCACAGATCTTGTCGCGGATCCAGACAACATGGTTGGTTCTGTCAATGTCTATCCGGGAACACCCGTGGCGCGGGTCGAAAAACCCGGGTCCTATATTGCCGATGCAACTTTGATCGATACACAGATTCACCGGATCAAGCCTGGAATGAACGCCACCGTGACGCTTGGTGATGGAACCTCACGCCCAGGGAGCGTGGTCTTTGTCTCGCCGCTATCGTCCATTGCTGGAAATGTGGCAGACAATGGCGCTGGAGGGTCTTGGGGAGCTCCGCCCAATCCGAGCGCAAAACTGCCGACCTATACTGCCCATATCGCTTTTGAACGTGATGGAGCGATCCTTCCAAATGGACTTATGGCGTCTGCGACGCTGGTCACAGAAACTGTCAATGGCGGTCGCTGTCTGCCATACAATACCTTAAGTTTTGAGGCAGGGAAGCCAATGATCAAAATATTCAGTGAAGGTAGTGGCTGGAAAAAGCAGCCCATCGAGATTGGACGGCGCGGCCGCTACGAATTTGAGGTGAAGACCAATCTTGATCCATCAGTCGTTGTTCAGTCAAAACTGTGGTGATGTCTCTGTCCAC
>JBILMN010000128.1:0-8566 GCA_044375465.1 Oligoflexales bacterium
CAAGCGGAGCTTCGCGCGATGCTCGAAGCCATCACCACAACCAGCCCTAAGATCCTTCTGGAAATGGTTCCTGAACACTCTGATATTCCGGCATTCACAATTTTACGTGACGGCAAACCGACCGGAATGAACTTTGCCGGTATCCCCGGTGGACATGAGTTCACATCTTTGATCGTGGCCATCCTCAACTCTGCCGGCCGCGGGAAGTTACCAGACGCAGGCATCAGTGCTCGCATCAAAAATCTCCGCGGTGGTCACATACGGACATTCATCTCTCTATCCTGCGAAAACTGCCCGGATGTCGTCCAAGCCCTCAATCAAATCGCATTCATTCACGGTGGCATTGACCACACGATGATTGATGGCGAATACCGCCAGGAAGAGCTCACAAGGCTGGGTGCTCAAGGTGTTCCCAGTGTTTTTATGGGTGATCGTCTCATTCATTCCGGGCGTTCAACATTGGCTGAACTGCTCACCAAACTTGAGAGTTTCCTCGGAACCAATGCTCCAGAAAATTTGACCGTCCCTTCCGACCTTGGTCACTTTGATGTTGTGGTCCTTGGCGGCGGCCCAGCGGGCGCAAGCTCAGCCATTTATAGTGTGCGCAAAGGACTTAAAACAGCACTGGTCGCCGAAAAAATCGGCGGTCAGGTCACCGAAACCAAGGGCATCGAAAACCTGATATCTGTGGTCTACACGGAAGGAGCGCAGCTTTCAGCCAATGTGGACCAGCACCTGCGCTCCTATCCGGTCGAAATCCTGGAGCACCGCCGCATCAAATCCGTCAATGATTTAGGTTCCCGCAAGAAACTGACGCTCGACAGCGGTGAAACCCTAACGGCCGATCAGGTGATTGTGGCCACAGGCGCCAAATGGCGAGAACTGGGCATTCCCGGCGAAAAAGAATATCTTGGCCGTGGTGTTGCGTTCTGCCCACACTGTGACGGCCCCTATTATAAAGGCAAAAAAGTATCGGTCATCGGCGGTGGCAATTCGGGTGTTGAGGCTGCCATTGACCTTGCAGGCATCTGCGCCGAGGTCACAGTGATCGAATTCGCAGACAATTTAAAAGCCGACGATGTCCTCGTCAAAAAGCTGGCGACCCTGCCCAATGTATCTGTGCTCACAGGAGTCAAAACAACGGCCCTGGTGGGCGATGGACAAAAAATCACAGGCCTCGATTACGAGGTCCGCGCGACCGGAAAATCTGATCACATCTCCTTGGACGGGGTATTTGTGCAGATCGGACTCTCTCCGAACAGCGCTATCGTCAGAGACTTGGTTGAAACCAACAAATTTGGCGAGATTGTCGTCGACACCAAAGGCCGCACGAGCCGTGAGGGCATCTATGCAGCAGGTGACGTCACCACCGTGCCATTCAAGCAAATCATCATCGCCATGGGCGAGGGGGCAAAGGTGGCGTTAACGGCATTTGAAGACCGCATGCGACAGGTGGCCTAGTCCCTCTTGAACATTGCCATTGCTCCGGGAACATCTCCCATGTAAAAGGGTCGCACGCGCAAGGACCAAAACACTTCGCGACGTCTTTGTTCACGCCACATTGTGTGGAGGGCTATCGCATGGACGCGAGATACGCAGGATATGTCTCAGTTATCATGTTCCTGGCAACCCATGCACAGGCGCGCTTTGACCCTAGTGACGCCGCTAAAATTGATCCCGAAGAGACCAATAATACCGAAACCTGGAACGACAAGAACTCCTACCGCTATCCCGTCGCTTGGGACCGTGATTGGTATAAGACTGAGATGGGTTACCGCATCAACGCAGGGAGCCTCAACGTTTCTCGATTTAATTTTGAGGACGATATCAAAATAACCCCGCGCCCTCTCGCGCCATTCACGGCAGCATTCACCCAGTCACGACGCGAGGACCTTGCAGAGCAATCGGTGGAACGAGAGGTTCGTCTAGGATGGGCTTTTGCCGAAGGCATGCGTCTGTCGATCTTAGGTGACGCTGATACGCTTAAAGAATTTGGTGACTTGGGAATGGCTCTGGCATTGTACGAATCCCAAGACCAGCGAACAGAAATTTACGCGTGGGGCGTCGATTATTACTATAAAACCAAACACTCCGATGCCGCAGCTAGACGTGATCGCGAATCGCGAACTTACGGGTTTCGATCCGACCGTCAGGGAATCGAGCATCCACTCGGTTGGCATGCGCGCCTAGAGTGGGACACACCTCTGGATTGGACCTTACCCACAGCTGGATGGCGCTATCAGTATGACCGAAGATTTTTCGATGGTCGCATGGATGTTGCCATCAATACACGGCAAACCGCTTTTGGCTCGGTGGTTTGGGAACGAAAATCTGAGGGTAAAACCGCACTGTCTGACGCCGATACTAGTGGTATTTATAAGACCATGTTACGCACCTCTTGGATCGCAGACGTCGGTAGCGAATATCAGCCAGACCCTCAGACTCAGTATCAAATAGCCATCCAGCGCGTTCATCGAGACGTCAGATACCAAAAATCTTCCGGATTTCGCGCCAACTCAATCCCTGGCGAGACCGAAGGTCCCGACCACGTCCGACGCAACGAATGGGGTCTATGGATCACAAGACATGCCCCGGTCGCCGATCGTGTGGCCATACAACACGGATTGATGGTCAATGACGTCCGCGTTACCGAGGATCTTCGGGAATGGCAAACATTTGAGACCAAATACCAGCTTTTATTTGATTTTCAATTAAATGACCGCACGAGATTTGGCCTTAACACGACCTGGGACATGGATCAAATCGTCCGGGACTACCCGTATTCCAAAAAATCCCCCTTCAGGCCATGGGGCGGCGGAGATTTACAGTTCATGATGTCGATTTAAAAATAAAAACTCCGAGGAACAAAATGACCTCGGAGTCATGTTTTGATGGCACTATTTGATTTAGTTCGTGCCCCTACCTGGTTTGACGGGTGGTTTCACGAGTTTGCAACATGCTATTCTAAATGGTTCGTCAACCGGTTCTACGATTATTATCCTACGAAATTGTGTGTCACAAATACTCTGACACTCGTTTTTATCTTTTGGTGTTGTCCGTGCATCCCTCGACACAACAGGCACTTCGCATTTCGGTTCAGCAGCAGGAATATTTGGTGCTTTACAAGTATTATCATCCGTTTCCTTGATCTTAGGGTCGGCAAACAAACAACTGCACCGTTTTGGATTCTCGAAATAGTCAGCAGATGCAGTGTAAACGTATTGACATTTGTACGAATAGACTTTGCCTCTGTCCTTTTCATAGCCGGCCCCACATTGCGCAGCAGCCTGTCCAAGAGCGACTTGAGCCAATAAAAAAGTCATAAAAAAGCCGAGAGATAAAAACCGCTTCATGTTGATCCTCCCAATCAAAGAGTCTGGATGATTTGAGTTATAATTGTATCAAACCTCTATCAGAGAGACAAACCGAGGTCCGCTTTTATAGCTAGACTCGGTAAGTCTCAAAGTCTCCACACAGCGGCATCACAGAACCCTAACTCACTGGTATTTATAAAACTAATTTTTTTAGAAGACGCTTTTACCCGTCACTCAGCCAATCACCAGCGTCTCGAGGATAATCAAGATGATACCCATGATCGAGCCGCCAGCAATGATGCCCGCACAGACCGTCTCCTGATTGTCCACAAAAACTTTTCTGGACGTTGACGTCTGATGTTTCAGTCTTCGATCAAGGAACCAGAATAACAAACTGCCTGTCGCCATGGCCCAGCAATCGGCAAATTTAAGCACAAATGACAGGCCAAGACCCATGGCTGAAATGGGGAACTTGCCTTTTGTTTTACGATTCATGAATTCAATGACGATACCAAGGATTGCGCCGATGATGACGGCCACCCGTGTCGAATCGGGCAGCACGGATAGACCTTTTGCCAGGACTTGAGCGACGGCAATCCAGATCTGCGCTCCCGGCATCGGCAGCGCATCCGACGTGATCCGACTGATGTCACCCTGCAACAGAAGATAAAACACAGGAACAGCGACCAATGCGCCAGCCACAATACCGAGGCAGTGACCAACAGCCTGCTGTCGTGGTTTAGCGCCAAGCATGTAGCCCGGCTTGATATCCATCAGAAGATTCGAGGCATTCAGGGCCACCTCTCCATTGATACCGGCTGTCATGATGTTGGTTCCCATATCACCGGGCTTGATGACGGCAAAGGTTAATTGGGTCAGCTTGCCAAGGGCTCCGCCGGGAGTGATGGCTGTCAGTCCCGTGGATGTGACAGCGATCAGCGTAAAGACAAAAACCAGCGGAATCGCAATCAAGGTGACCCACCAGTCGATATGAAACCACAAATGCCCTAGCCACATCATGAGCAGACCGGTCAGCGGGATACCGACCATCGATACCCAAATCGGCAATTCGATATCCTCAAGGATGTCCTTCGAGGCTGACGGACGCTTACGTTTGAATGCCGCCAAAATAATATCTGGCTTGGCAAAAAACGAGTAGAGAGACGACGTTGTCATCATGGCAACACCACCCCACAGCAACCACATATTAATTTCTTTCCATTTTGCCGCGGCGATGATTCCTTCAGACAATGCCCAAGGCACGAGGATGCAGTAATTGACGATGGCTCCAATCAAGAGGCTTGACCCGACCTTGATGCCCATGAGCCCACCGGTGGCCATCATGACCAATGATGAATCCCAGCGGACCGATAAATCCTTGAGGGGTGTCCCCAAAATCTTTGGGGTGACAAACTTATAAAGAAGATCATCCCAATATTCTGGAATCAGTAAAAATTTCGCTCGCAAATGTTCCAGAACTTTTTCATTGCGAATCAGCTCAACGAATGCACTGAGGCCGGCGCCAAAAACAAGGATCTTCGCCTTGAGCAAGCCATCTCGCCCACCGTCGTCCGCATGAAGGTTATCCATGACAACACCTGCTGCACGGCCCTCGGGAAATGGCAGTTGTTCATCGTTGATAAAACGCTTTTTGAGCGGGAATGCGAAGAAAACCCCGAGGAGAGATAGCAAGCAGATCCAAATCATCGTCTGAAACTGTGGGATCATCACCCCGGTAATCACCATATAAGCCGCCATCGACGAGACGAGCGGGGCTGTCATGTATCCAGCTGAGGTGGCAATGGACTGCATCGCATTATTTTCCAGAATGGTAATCTCGCGTCCCGCTCCAATTTTAGAAAGCACCTTGAAAAAAGCGAAGGCCAGCACTACCGATGTGATACCGATACCGAGGGTCCAGCCGGTCTTGATGCCGACATAGAGGTTGGTCACACTTAAAACCCCACCGATGATCATGCCCGTCAGCGCTGACCTCAATGTCAATTGTGGCATATCGCCTTTGTAGCAGTTCTGAAGCCACCAGCGATCTTTCTCTTCGAGACTCATCGTGCGAATTTGTTCATCGGATAATTGCTTGATCGTCATGGGTGCCTCTATGGGGTCATTGGGTGGACAGTCAGTGAAAATTGCTCGTAATATTTAATCTTTCTGGACATTAAAACGATACTCTCCACAGAGCATCGGCCAACGACCCTTGCCGGCCTTGAACGGGGTGGGCTCCAGCATGAGCCAGGATACAGAGGCTGATTTTTGGCCTTTTGCAGCCTCCTCCTCGCGAGTCAGCTCACGCGTGATCGTGAGACTAAGTCCCGAGAACAAAAAAGTCATGGACGAACCATCACAAAGAGGCTTGGCACATCCTAAACACTCCCGCAATGATTTCGGCAGATCTTTGACGGTGACCAAACCGGATTTTTTTGACTTCGCGTCCAACTGATAGTCCGCCACAAATGGACCTTCTTTTACCGGCAATGACCTGGTGGCAGACACCCAGCCTTTCACCCACTCATCAAAGGGCACATCAAATAGCACGGGATCTCCCCCCGGCCTGCCCGCCCACGCATCAACATCTGTGACCAGCAATACGAAACCTTGGGACATCGCCGTCACTTCTGCATATGCAGTCTTCGCGCTCTCAGCATTCTTGAACAACGCCCCCCGGGCAAACGCTGATTCCCAGGGCGCTGCACAGCCCATTTTCTTGTTGCTGATGAGACACCACGTCACCTCTGGCTTCAGTCTTGGAGATTCTTGGATGGCCAACCGCATAGCCAGGGATTTAGCGTCTTTTTTTGCCACGAAATCAAGGGCCCAAGACAGATCTCCACGTGAACCACCAGCAACCTCGCAGCTTGGACCAGCCATGGTCCATCCGGGCAAAGTCTTCGCCGCCGTGGTCGTTATAAACGCCCAAAAAATCTCACATCGCTTTTCCATGGGCACGTCTGCCCATGAGGGCTTTCCTTTTGCATTCTTGGAATCAGAAGATTTCTGAGGATCACTGGCCCCGCTGGCGGTAATATTCCAGCTCAGCACCATGGCCAATAGAGCATAATAAATTACCATCAATACCTCGGTAGGCTTTGTAATTGGCACTTTTAATGAAACACTTTCGCACATTAGAACCAAAGTTGATCCTGTCTGTCAAACGATACACGTTGTCCGTCCGGGGCGGATAAAACTTTGGAATTTAATCCGTGCACCTGCTGACATCATGTGTCCAGTGCTAGTTCCGTTCAGAAATTTTTAAGTTCGCGTGCGCACAGCTTCGTCGATGCATTCTTTTCCAAAGTTTCGATGTGCCTGAATGGCCAGCCCCACCTTAGTCCCCACCGAGTACATATTTTTTTGGTGGTTGTTCGGAATAAGCATCATTAAAATTTAGAATGACGATGACGCGATTGAGGGACCAATGAGAAACAAATCCCAAAATCAGGACACCACTGATATCTTGTCTGATCGTATGATTGGTATCAGCTGCATGGCTTGCCCAATAAATAAACACAAAGGGTGCGGGTTGCGCAAAATATTGGCAGTCTTTGGGCTCCTGCGGTCATTCGGGCCAAACTTCCCCTAAACCGCGCAAAGACGGCCTTTACTGTTTGATGGGAATCATCAAGATTGGTTCCCTGAATTCTCATTGAACGGCCCAAATTGCGACGATGGATGCCCCGATGCAAAGTAAACCGACGGATCAAGCCCCGACACCGACCCTCGCGAAGCCGCTGGCGACATACGCGCACACGCGCGTCGTTGGTGACCTCGTTTTTATTGCTGGACAAGGCTGCCGTGACCCCGAAACCGATCTTTGGGCGGGCGTTACATTTGATGATCAGGGCAAGGTTCTTGCCATTGATTTTGAATCACAGGTTCGCGGTGTTTTTCGCAATATCGAGAGAGCCCTGCAAGCGGAGTCTCTCACGAAAAGAGCTCTGGTAGACGTGCAGGTTTTTTTGACGGATATGAAGCAACAATTTCCCATACTTAATAAAATCTGGAATGAGTTTTTTGAGGGCGTCCATACCCCACCAACACGCACCACCATTGCGGTTAAAGAGCTTCCTGGACTCAATCTTGTGGAAATGAAAGCCATTGCGACCACCAAACATGTTTGAACGATTCTGAAGCAGAGTGAAATCATGAACGCACCCAAGAAGTTATTTATCATTGACGCCATGGCTATGGCTTTTCGTAACTATCATGCTTTTGGTCAACGACCTCTTATGACGTCCTCTGGCATTCCGACATCGGCTGTTTTCGGCAGCGCCATGTTCATGACAAAATTACTTGAAGACGAAAAACCCGACATGGTTATCGTCGCTACAGACAGCAAAGAAAAAACCTTCCGGCACGATCTATACCCTGATTACAAAGCCAACCGAACCGAGATGCCGGCCGATCTTGCCGATCAGCTGCCTTATTTTTTTGAGTTGTTTACTGCCATGGGAATCCCCGTACTGCGCCAGCCAGGAATGGAGGCCGACGACCTGATTGGCTCCATTTGCCACAAGTTTGCGGGACCTGAGACCCACTGCTACATCGTCTCCGGCGACAAGGATTTCATGCAACTGATCTCCGATCGTGTCTCAATGTATGCCCCGAAGAAAAACGAGCCGGCACTCATTGTCAGTCACAAGCAAGTTCACGAAAAATTTGGTTGCAAACCCGATCAGGTGATTGACGTACTGGCACTCATTGGTGATACGTCAGACAATGTGCCTGGGGTTCACGGCATTGGCGACAAAGGCGCAGCAAAACTGATCAGCGACTACCAAAATCTTGAGGGCATCTACAAAAATATTGAGGAGATCAAGAACAATAAAATCAAGAACGCCCTGATTGCCGACAAGGATAATGCGTTCCTCTCGAGACAGCTTGTGACGATCAAAGTTGATATTCCGCTCGATGTGACGACTGACGAGATGAAGCTCAATCACGATGCTCTTGCCAATGAAAAAATTCTCGATCTATTTACACGCATGGAGTTCCGTGGACTGAGCAACAAAATCAAAGACCGGCTGATAACGCCAACGACGGCGCCCGCATCTCCGGATTCTCTGCCACAGACACCTCTTGATCGCGCGATCGCCCTGGAAAACGCCTTCCAACAAAACCCAGCCAGCCATGAGTCGAGCGCCGAAAAATTGGGGAAATCTTATCTGATCGCCAATTCTCCAGAGCTGATCATGCGACTTGTGCAGGAACTGCGGGATGCCCCGATATTTAGTTTT
>JBILMN010000129.1:0-8559 GCA_044375465.1 Oligoflexales bacterium
TTGACGGGCTCTGGCACTCGGCCACACTTCACGCTCAATTCTGTCAGCCTTCTGCAAAGCACGCCGAGATCCACATGATGGACAGAAACCCCGACCCTTACAGCTAAATCCAATCACTCGCTGTGCCTGGCAGTCCTTGCAGTAAAGCCTGACAAATCCATGTTCTAAGATTCCGCAACGCGTGTACCTCTGAAACTCCGATATCACATGGGGCGCAATCGCTTGCTCATTAATAGCATACTCAACCTCATTCTTAGGCCATGCTCTAGCCACTGATTGATAGAGCACAGTCGATTCCGGCTGGTGACGCTCGTAAATTGCCATGAAGCCCTACGCCAATGATTGATCACTGGCCAGGCCAATACTACATCTCGGGTCATGACAACCACTGACGCGAAGGAAACAGATACACCAGACGAAATGTCTACAGGATGCAACAGCATCTCAAACTGCAGCGTGGCGCAGGAATCAATGGCACTTGTATACATTTTTCACACGAACAAACTCGTTCGTTATATCTTGCTTTGGTAATATGAAAGAGTAATTTAACCAGCTCAAAATCGAGCCTCTATTATTGACGCCTCCAGGTCAGTCGTCTATTTTATACGGCTCACGCAGCTGCTTTAAATTCACTTTTTTCTCAAGGAGCAAATATATGAACCGAATTTTACCGATAGCACTGGCGATTCTAACGTTATCTGGCATAGCGTTTGCCGAAGAAACCATACATTTCGAACTAGGACCATCGATCACTTTCTCCGAACAGATTGAGGGAGGAATGTGCCGGGACTATGGAACTATCTGGCATCTCAAGGAAGATATTCTTCTCCGTGAAGACAAATCTGGTAACTCGTCGGGTCAATTCGAGAAACTTCTAGATGCGGAGAATGGCGATCGAAAAGTTGGAATCATTCTTCATATTGACGTCACCCGATTAAAGGATAGCGGAGACCTGCGTATCGATCTTACCGTCAGAAATGCGGAAGACCGATTCACAATCTTGTCGCAGGCTCTTGGTTTCGTAGATGAGATCGTGATTCCTCCTCAATTTAGTCTATTTGGTTTTTTGAACAAGCGTCGCCCGTGTCCCGATGGCGTGGGACTCCAGATTTTGAATATTTATAGGATAAAAATGGGGTCTGAACACAGTTTCATACACTAAAACCAATTCCGGAATTGAAGGTTGGAACGATCGAGAATGGAAATGGCGGGTCGAAACCATCTTTTAAAGAAAATGCATCGCTCAAATTCAAACGGATCTGAATGAGGTAACAACACATTCAACCCGGAGCGAGAACGCTACACAAAACACGAGATAATTTTAAAGAGTGCACACGAGTTTGGCCAATGTCTACAGAATTTCAAACACAAAACAAAGCACATCTATCCACTCAAACGCAAGCTGCAGGCAATTCAATGATCTTATCGGTAATCATCGAAGGAGCTTCACAATTGTTTATAACGATCCCGTAAGGTAAGGAGTGTAATTCGATAAAATTGCTTAGTGATGTCAGGTTTTTCTTAGCGGTGTGGGATTGATATTTGACTTCAATGGGTAGCATCCCAAAATTCCCTTGGACGATGAGATCAATTTCGCCGCCTGCTTTAGTTCGAAAATGCGAGAAGCGCAAGTTTCGAGCCGCCGTCGTGACTTCGATCCCGCGGATGAGTTCTTCAACAATAAAGCTTTCAAAAACATTTCCTAGTCGTGGATATAAGTCGAACTCTTCAACAGTGTTGACGTTCTGAAGAAACAGATTCAATCCAGAATCACGAAAATGCCCCTTGGGAAGCTTTAGTGTAGTCTTGATTTTTGGCGTAACAAATCCAGGCAGATCACGCCAAAAGTAAGTACCGCTAATAATATCAAGATAATCCCGGCAAGTTTTCTCAGAAGCCTCTACCGATCTGGCGACTTCTGAACGATTCACAATCGTCCCTGATAGTGACGATAACATCGCGACGACCCGACGATACTTAACCACATCAAGACCTGGATAGAGCATTCGCATATCTCTATTAATGTAGGTATTGAAGTAACTTTCCATCCAGTCGGCGTGAAAGTCCATGTCCTTACTCAGCGCAGGTTCTGGGTAACCGCCTGCAAGGATTCGTTGCTTGATAGTGGCAATATCAGATGTAGGCCGCAGGTCTTTTAGCAAACTAAGATTTGACCGATCAATTTTCGACTTGAATATCTCATAAAGGGGGCTAAGAGGCGCCAGATTTAACTCACTCATTTTCATTGGAGCCAATTCTACGGTAGCAACGCGTCCAGCAAGTGATTCGCTGACCGATTTAATAAGGTCAAAACTCGCAGATCCTGTAAGTAGAAAACGACCCTTTAATTTGGGGTCGGTATCGACTACCCCCCGTAAAACATTAAACAGCTTTGGTAGTTCTTGGGCCTCGTCGATGATGCAATGGGTTGGATTCTCGCGGAAGAACAACACCGGATCACTGTTTACGCGGTCAAAGACGTTCGGGTTTTGTAAATCGAAGTATTTCCACGCTGGTGCTATCATTCTGGACAGCGTTGTTTTTCCACATTGCCTGGGTCCTAAAATAACAACGACGGCAAAGGTCTCGAGTAACTTGCTGATTTTATTAGCTGCATATCTTTTTAAACCATCCATATTCGAATGATACCCACGAATATGGATGGTGTCAAGCTGCCATCGAGGTCAACGAAGTTTTCACAGAATATCTCAAACAATGGCCATTGATTCCTACGCCCCATTGCAGTTTTAGATGCTGTTCTATCCTGTAGACATTTCGTCCGGTGTATCTATTTCCTTCGCGTCAGTGGTTGTCATAACCCGAGATGTAGTATTGGCCTGCCCAGTGATCAATCATTGGCGTAGGGCTTCATGGCAATTTACGAGCGTCACCAGCCGGAATCGACTGTGCTCTATCAATCAGTTGCCAGAGCTTGGCCAAAGGTTGAGGTCGAGTATGCTATTAATGAGCAAGTGATTGCGCCCCATGTAACATCGGAGTTTCAGAGGTACACGCGTTGCGGAATCTTAGAACATGGATTTGTCAGGCTTTATTGCAAGGATTGCCAGGCGGAAAGGGTGATTGGATTTTCTTGCAAGGGTCGGGGTTTCTGTCCATCATGTGGATCTCGGCGTGCTTTGCAGAAGGCTGACAGAATTGAGCGTGAAGTGTGGCCGAGTGCCAGAGCCCGTCAATGGGTATTGACGTTTCCGCACCAGGTGCGTTCCTGGCTTCTGCGGAGTCCTGATTTATTTAATGAAGTGATATCAGTCGTAGTGGATAGCATTTCGTTTCACTATGAACAGCATGCTGCTCTGGTATTAGGCACGGATTCGGTCCTGGAGCCGACGACAGGATCTGTGACTTTTGTGCAGTTTTTTGGTTCAAGTTTGGCCGCAAACCCACATCTTCATATGATGTTTTTGGATGGTGTGTTTGCCAAAGCAAAGAATGGCATTAAGTTTTTTGAGCAATCGCTACTTAGCCAGGAGTCGATGTTTGATGTGTTAGAGATGATTTATTTAAGGCTTGAGAAACTTTTTGCAAAGAAGGGCTATGTCACTGCATCAGGTGAGGCAAGTGTGCCTGAGGATTTTGACCGCGACGTGCCGATGCCATTTCGCCCTAGGGCTCCGAAGGCTTACCGGCGCAAGGGACGCCTTCAGGCAAATCCATTATTTCAGCATCCAGATCCTAATGTGATGTCCGTGCAAGGCTGGCTTAACGTGCGCTACAAGTGGTTTTCTTTGCATGCTGCGGTTGCGATCGATGGCACAAATCGGTCAGATCTCAGGCAATTGTTTTACTACGGGGCCAGGTCATCTGTGAATCCATCAATGTTAAGCTACGTGACACCAGATGATCCGGATCGAAGTGAGCTCGAGCTCAAACTTAAGAGGAAATGGAGTGATGGATCGGAGTCTTTAATCTTCAGTCAACGTGACTTCGTGGAAAGGCTCGCTGGAGTTATTCCCCCCGCATGGTTTAACCTCACAAGGTTTCACGGCTTATTTGCCCCAAATCACGCGTGGCGAGATTTCGTGGTGCCTGGTCCAAAGACGAAACGAACCTGCCCAGCCCATGATGAGCCTAACGACTCTGATCCCCCACCAACTGGCAAACCGTCAACTGGACGAGCACCGGCAGAGTTTTGGATTCCGTGGGCTGAGCTTCTTCGCAGAACAGTCGGCGTGGATCCCGAGATATGCATTTGCGGAGCAAGAATGATCGTCGATGACGAGGTCACCGACGGCGAAAAGATTTCTGAGGTGCTAACGCGCCTTGGCATTGTTTCAACGGGCCCTCCAAAGAGGCGGCAATCCACGGGGGAACTTGACTATGTATATGATGTGTAAATGCTGGTGTTCTCGGTGCTGGCCATGGGGCAGTGCGGCCAATCGGCTGTTTTTCGAGTGTGACGACTGAGTTTTCGGGTAGAAATGGAGTGGTCAGGTCGATGTTTTTGGTGAATTGACGTGGGCCGGTGGAGTAAAACGACATCTTGTAGGGTTAAATGCGTAGACAAGATGTCTGGAAAGCGCTGATTTTGTTATTTATTTTCCCTAGACCCATGCTTCGGCAGACCCAGATCACGATCAAAAGAAATGGCTTTAGGACAAAAACTATTACTATTCTCTCCACTTTTGTTGATGAAGCGAAATTTTCGGTTGACGATCTGGCAAAACTTTTCCTTAGTCGCTGGAATATCGAGCTTGATTTGAGAATCATAAAACGCGACCTCAGCATGAACTTCCTGTCGTGCAAGACGCCGGCAATGGTAGAAAAGGAAATATGGGTCAATTTGCTAGCGTTCAATCTGCTACGAAGATTGCGCTAAGGTCCGGTAACAGTCAAAGTGGTCGATGAGGCACTTCCCACTCCAAGAGGTTGGCCGCTATGTGGAAGGCTGGCCAAATGAATGTTCGAAAGGAGCTGGGCGTATGAGTACAAAGAATTTTTGTCGGCAGTCAGAAACGTGGGAAACATGATGAAGTTTGTTGGATCAAAGCTATATGTGTATGTCTTTCCTACTACTTTAAGATCATTTTCATTGACTTGGTAGACTTCTCCAGAAGCAGGTATGAGTGCAGCATTGATTACTGGAATAGTCTGATTGCCTTTGTCTGTACCAAAAGGATTTGTCCAATCTTTAACAGAGGTATTCATGGTAACAGGAGACGAAGGACGAGTTGCTACAAGAGTGCCTTGTCCTGTGATTCCACCTGCCGATATTGAGGGATCCATCCATTTAAACACGTTGTCGGCAGGGTCCTTTAGCAAAAGATCCCCGCGCTTTGCTGTGGCAATGGCATCGTCTGCAAGAATAAATCTAACTGTAAACTCCCGATTCATCAATGTGTTGCTTGTTACACCGGACACAGTAAATGTTGCATCAAGGTAGGCAAACAAATAAATCGCATCACTTATATAGGTGTTTGATGAGGTCAAATCGCCTGTTCCGTTGCAGCAAAAGAGTGATCCTGGGTTGGTTGTTGGAGCTGCTGAATCAAAAGAATATTTTTCTGACGTGCCGGTTATGCTTGACCAGTTGTCTTGTCCAAAATAGGCAACCATGCCATTTCCATTTGACTGGATCAAAAAACCTGTGCCGTAGTATTTCCCGGTAAGAGCCGTTGGAGTAAAGCAAACCACGCTGCTGCATAAAGTTGGCCCAGGTGTCAAGGCGGTGCCTATGGAGACCTCAGCATCAGTAAGACTCGCCGACTTTAGTTTGAGTGAGCCAAATCCCGACGTAGAAAATGTATAAGACTTACCTGTTGCATCCGGATTGGTTTTTTTCGAATCAGAACATCTTGGTAAAGAAAGCAACATGGAGGTGGAAAGAACTACGGTTAACATCGTTTTCATGATTTACATAGGCCTCGTTTTTAAGGTAAGTTGGGCTTTTCGTAGTATACCAGACGTCAATCTAATTTGTCATCATGCCTTGAGAAAATGATGGCTACTTTGCGTTTGTAGTAGCGACAGGCCTTCGTGACAGCTGATTTTAAATTATCTGGAACCCATATTGATGGAACACCCGTTATGTCCAAAAAGTCATGCTCCTTACGCAGCATCATTATCTCCTGAGCTGGACACGCAGGCACCACCAGCCAGATAAACCGGCGGATAAAAACTTCAAAAATGACGATGATGTTGTCAAACATGGCCGAGAACGTAACCCATGATTATAAAATTTGGTAGACTGCCCATAAAATCGTGATGGTGATAAGGTGGCGAGACGTCTGAAGTTACCGCTTTTTGGACGGCACGGGGGCTAGGAAAAACAAAAACAAAATTAGCACCTTCCGGACATCTTGTCTTCTCACTCACCGAGACTTGATGTCGTTCTACCCGGCTCCTCCGAGCAAATTCAGCAAAAACATCGTCCCCATTCCCTCATTACTGTCTAAAAACTTACCTCTCGTCTCTAGCAGACTGCCATCAGGCTGCACCTCAGCTTGACCAGCGTCTTGTGCGCCAGCATTCAGACGTCATATACATAATCAAGCTCTCCGGTGGATTGCCGTCTCTTTGGGGGGCCCGTTGAAACGACACCTAGTCTTGCCAGTGTCTCGGCAATCTTTGCGCCGTCGGTGACCTCGTCATCGACAATCATCCTTGCGCCGCATGCGCAAATCTCTGGATCCACACCCACTGTTCGGCGCAGAAGCTCGGCCCACGGTAGCCAATATTCTCCAGGGGCTCGGCCAGTGGATGGTTTGCCAGTGGGTAGAGGATCGGCGTCGTTAGGTTCATCAAAAGCTGGGCAAGTTCGTTTAGTCTTTGGACCAGGCACCACGAAATCTCGCCACGCGTGATTTGGGGCAAAAACGCCGTGAAATCTTGTTAGGTTAAACCAAGCGGGAGGAATAACTCCAGCCAAGCGCTCTACGAAATAACGTTGCGTGAAGACTAAAGACTCCGTGCCGTCGTTCCATTTTCTCTTAAGTTTGAGTTCGAGCTCACTTCGATCCGGATCGTCTGGTGTCACATAGCTGAGAAGCGACAGATTCACAGATGACCTGGCACCGTAATGAAAAAGTTGCCTCAGGCCTGCGCGGTTAGTTCCCTCAATCGACACCGCAGCATGCAAAGAGAACCATTTGTAGCGCACGTTAAGCCAGCCTTGCACCGACATCATATCAGGATCTGGATGCTGAAATAATGGATTTGCCTGAAGGCGTCCCTTGCGCCGGTAAGCCTTGGGAGCACGCGGGCGAAATGGCATCGGCACGTCACCGTCAATATCCTCAGGCTCACTTGCCTCACCTGATGCATCGACATAACCCTTCTTTGCAAACAGTTTCTCAAGCCTTAAATAAATCATCTCAAGCACATCAAACATCGATTCCTGGCTAAGTACCGATTGCTCAAAAAACTTAATGCCATTCTTTGCGACTCGCAAACACACCATCAAGAAACATCATGTGAAGATGCGGATTTGGCGCCAAACTTGAACCAAAAAACTGCACAAAAGTCACAGACCCTGTCGTTGGCTCAAGGATATGATCCTTGCCAAGCACAAGTGCTGCATGCTGTTCATAGTGAAACGAAATGCAATCCACTACGACTGAAATTACCTCGTTAAAGAGCTCAGGACTGCGCAGCAGCCAAGAACGCACCTGGTGCGGAAACGTCAATACCCATTGACGGGCTCTGGCACTCGGCCACACTTCACGCTCAATTCTGTCAGCCTTCTGCAAAGCACGCCGAGATCCACATGATGGACAGAAACCGCGACCCTTACAAGAAAATCCAATGACCCTTTCCGCCTGGCAATCCTTGCAATAAAGCCTGACAAATCCATGTTCTAAGATTCCGCAACGCGTGTACCTCTGAAACTCCGATATCACATGGGGCGCAATCACTTGCTCATTAATAGCATACTCGACCTCAATCTTAGGCCATGCTCTAGCCACTGATTGATAAAGCACAGTCGATTCCGGCTGGTGACGCTCGTAAATTGCCATGAAGCCCTACGCCAATGATTAATCACTGGCCAGCCCAATACTACACCTCGGGTCATGACAACCACTGACGCATGGAAATAGATACACCGGACGAAATGTCTACAGGATAGAACAGCATCTAAAACTGCAGTGTGGCGCAGGAATCAATGGCCATTGTTTGAGATATTCTGTGAAAACTTCGTTGACCTAGATGGCAGCTTTACACCATCCATATTCGTGGGTATCATTCGAATATGGATGGTTTAAAAAGATATGTAGCTAATAAAATCAGCAAGTTACTCGAGACCTTTGCCGTCGTTGTTATTTTAGGACCCAGGCAATGTGGAAAAACAACGCTGTCCAGAATGATAGCACCAGCGTGGAAATAGCGGTTTCAGAATTTCGTGAAGGCCGGTACCGGCGGAACAGGGACAGAACGTCCGATTTTAAGAGCTGTTCAGGCATTGAAAGGAAATTGTTTGTTTGGACCCGGTAACTGGGTACGTGCTAACTCGACAGTGGCCGTATTGATTTTGAGTGATGAGGACAATTGCCACATTGACGTGCAGCGTGGTTACGGCTGTGACGGCGAGGCAGATAAAGACGT
>JBILMN010000026.1:0-28341 GCA_044375465.1 Oligoflexales bacterium
GAGAACCGATCTCACCATCGAAGAAGGTTTTTATTTCACGCCGCACATTGGTGGCAATGCTGACGAGGCGGTTGTCGCGATGGGACGTGCTGCCATACGTGGACTTGCGGCGTTCAGTCGCTGACATCGAAGGTCTTACATCAAAAAAATTTATTCGGCCTATCATTTTGATTCCCAAGAACAATCCCGCAAAATCCCATTGGTTCGCCAGTCGCTGACAGATTGACGCCAGAACACATTCACCCGTATTGCTGCTTTCAAGAAGTTAACCCATTTGACTTTGAAGAGAGGTCAGCATCATGAGTCAGCAGCAGCGCAAATTAGAGTACGTGGACAAATTCTCGCGCGTCACCAAACTTCCTGACATCACCCTCAAGGGCATGCACATTGTCGTCAACGGCAAAAGCTTGAGCCTGCAACGCAAGGCGAGAGCGTTTCGCGTACTGCGAGCGTTTTTTGCCAATGAGGGCCCAGCCCTCTCGCCGGAGGCTCTGCTCGAAAAAGTTCGCCGCGACGAGGGACTGCCGCTACGTACGTCACAGCGCGCCCGGACGTCGGAGATCTTGGCCATTGTCCGCGTTGTCAGCCGACTCAGGACTGAGTTCACCAAAGCATTTCAGCGTCACACACCCGATGGATTTTCTTGGTTTCATTTCGACCGTGACAAAGGCCACTGGGTGTTTTTTCGCATGCCGGCTACGGGCGCCGACGGCTTGGCATATTAAACCACTTATTTAGGAGACCTAAGAACATGCATCCAGCGATCATCACTCAACCCGTTTACTATGAGGAAAGCTTTTCACCCGTCCTCTCGCCGGCCGGCTCCATCGCCGCTGATCGACGTTTATTTGAAGTCCATCCGGGATCTCGCCAACGCCGCCTGCTGCAAGCATTCGCCCGCAAAAGCAATGGTCTCATCAGTCGCTCAGATCTCATCTGCGCCCTCTATGACGACATTCTTGACGCCAATCCTGCCATGTCGATGATCCTGGTCGGTAAACGCTATCAGTCAGGCGTCAAGATCGTGTCTCGGCTACGCATCGAACTGGAAAATTTCTTTGGCGATTTGACGCCGCCTGGATTCCAGTGGCTACCATGGTGCGAAAAACTGAAGGGCTGGCTCCTGTTTTCACAGGGATCCATGAACTTGGCCCGCTGCTAGATCCACTCATCAGACCCCAAGCGGTCAGCCCTCCTGCCGACAGCTTTCTGGCTTTAACCTAATGCCGTGTTCGACGAAACCTTCCGCAATCCCACCTATTGTCCGGGGTTGACCTGGGGTCCTGATTTTGGAGCTTCCTGCCGTCACATTGACGGCAGGAAGTCACGGCAGGAAGTCACGGCAGGAAGTCCCGTTCATCTGCAGGAATTTGGGAGGCCTACGCAGCAATTTTAGAATCTGACGGCGATCTTTGTATGGTACCTGGGAAGGTTAATGATTTCATAGTCAAAGCGCACGAGGAGTCTAAGGCAATTCTAAAACCTCCTGGGGATGTTCAAAAAACAAAGAAAAAAGCATGAACCGACTATTGTTGGACCCGTCTTTTTTGGCGGAGCTATCTTATCTGTCAATTGACGATGCACGGATTATTGTTTCTCCTAATTCTGAAAAAGAGATATTGATTTACCTCGCTTCGTTCCTTGGTTGCAGATACCACTATAAGCGAGCTTTATAAAGATTGCGTCGTCTCCGCCTCGATTCACAATGCATCGATTGCGCACGGAGTTGAACCAAACTCACCTTCGTTGTATCAACGCATTCTTGGTCAAGTACTGCAGCCACCGAATATTATTTTTATTCCCTTTTACGGCAGTAAGATTTTAGAGTTGATCGATCTCGAGCTCCCGATCACCAAGCAGAAGAACAAACGACGATATGCAGTGAAAAAAATCCGACATAGAAACATCATTCCCTCCAACCTAGGAATTGAGATGTCGGACCATTCTGATTACGAAGCGTGTTTGTATTGCGGGTGAAGGCTTCATTTAAAAAGTCATCCAGGCGGTATAGGGCCAATTTGTAGAATCCTCAAAGCAATCAACACCATTCACTCGCAATAAGAAATAGTGGCAGCTAGGCCATCCGTCCTCAAGAAGCGGGCAAGTTGATCCGTCATGTTCTAAATTCCCTAAAAATCCGTAAAAAACCGGTCATTTTTGGCCAAATCATCAAAGTCAGTCACCCAATGCATCCTGTCGAAGGGTCGCATTGGGGGCAAATTTTTTTCACATTTCTGCACATCCAGATAAGAACACCGCGCGACACCTGTGCGATATATCCGCCTGACAAAGATTTTGTCTGATCAGCAACAAGCTGACGCCATGCCTTGATGAACGGCAACTAAAAAAAGCGGCCCATCTTGGATGGTCAGTAACCATGAATCAAGGAGACAAGAGCATGAGCATGAGCATGAGCACCCCCACGAGTCCGTCCAGCCACCCCCCAAAACCCACGGTCCGCCCCGACGGCGCCGTCGTCTGCGGCAGCAAACGCTACCGCAGCCAAAGTGACACCCTTCGCTGTGACATCCTCCGGATCATGGGCCGCAGCGACAAGGCCATCTTGCCAAAAAGTAGCTACCTCACCGAACTTGTGACAGCCCACATCCCACCGCGCCTTAGGCTAGCGTCAGCCGGCGCCGTCGCCGACGAACAGTATCAACGCCGACGCAACAACGTCGAAAAAGCCATCTCGCGCCTGCGTCAGGATTTAAGCCGCATTTTTGCCGATCTGATGCCCCCGGGAACTTCCTGGCTTTGTTTCAGCAAAAAAATTGACGGATGGCTCCTCTACCGGCTCCCTGGTCTCGGCTGTGATGGTGAGTATCATTGGTAGGAGTCCAAAATGGTTGCGCATCTCCTTTAAATTGCGGGACCGTGACCTGACTTTCCTACAAAAATATTCTGTCAATGGGCTCAACGTCCCTCTCTTATTGATGCACCTTAAACACTGCTTTCGCGTGGATCATTCACCAACAACTCGGCGACGGGCAATGCCGTAATTTATCCATGAGGCGCTTTGATCTGCATGCAACGCATCTTCTGCGGAGTCACTCATGAGCGCGCACGGCACCGATGGACTTTTTGACGCAAGCCGCATTGCTAATGGCTGCTATTAAACGCCAATGATAACCACTAGGGCATCTCTAATTGCTGGCAGAAATCTGCAAAGGAAAGGACTTTAATAGGTCCTTTTTGCGCGGTGCGGCTACCGCGGTGGATTTGGTAGAACACGGGTATTGATGTACGTTCGGAGAAATAAAACAGATGGGGACTTATGGCCTTGTCGCCACTTTTAGACTCAATGGCCATCATCGGCTTTTGGTCTTTTAATAGGACAAAATCCACTTCCCGTTTATCCGTATCGCGAAGAAATCTACGCTCCATGGTATGACCCAAGGTGTCTTCAATATAATGACAATATTTAAGCAGCTGACATGCGATCATGTTCACCCACCGTGCCCCTGGATCACTGATGGTGGACCAATCCCACAGAAATAGTTTTTGCTCTTTTTTTACTGCCCTAATCTTTGATGATCCATAAGGAGCGATGCGGAACGAAATATACAAAGATTCAAATATTTGAAGCCACCTCTGGACAGTTTTGTGGTCCACTTCCAAGTCCTGGGCAAGACTCTTTATAGAAAGAATTCCGCCAGCCTTACTGGGCAAAATGCCTGCCAATTGCTCCAGAGGCGAAATCTCACGTACATTCGCAAGATCTCTCAAGTCCTCACGAATGATTTTTTGCATACGATCTCTGCTCCAAATGCGGTGTTCGGCCTCATCCTGCGCAAAATAGGGTTCGGGGAAGCCGCCAAATTGCAGGAGGCGCTCGATAAGTTCGTCAGAATTTCCTTCTTGATCCAGCTCGCCGAACGACAACGGGTGTAATCTAAAATGACGGTCGCGCCCCAAAAGCGAATCACCGCCTTTACGGTAAAAATCAAGTCTCGCTGATCCGGTCACAACAAATTTTTGCCGTGTTTTTCTGATATCATAGAGACCTTTGACGGTGCGGCGCCAAAATTTATACTTATGAATTTCGTCTAAGACGATGACGGGTTCGTCAGGCAAAAAATCACCCATGCGTAAAAGTGCCGCATGAGGAGCGTCGTCCCAATTAAGCTTGAATGATCCCTTGAAGATACCGCTGAGCCATGAAGATCTCCCACAATGAATCTTCTATTCGTGCAACATGAGTCAATTGGAGTCTACTCCAATTGACTCATGATATTTTATAAACATATGAATTTATAAAGATTTTTTAGTCGCCGCCACAGCGACAAAACCGCAAATACTTGTGATGAAGCTCGTCCTGTTCGAAACAAGTACCGCACCAAACCGGCATCCGGCCTCAGCCCAGACCCCACCCGCTCAATTGGGTCAGCATGCACAGGATTCAACGATTGGCAGTTCACACCATCAAAGCCAGCTGCGGCTTTCATCCCCGTCGGTATCATCTTCGAAGTCATCATCCTCAAAATCCGACTCGTCACTGTCCGCCTCTTCATCATCTAGCGACTCCAGATAGTCTGAAATCAAAAAGCGCACCGCATCGACGGATTTGTTTTGGACGATTTCAGCGGTCAGGTTTGTAAATGCGACCTCTCGCTCTATCATGGCGTCAAGCATGGCGACCGGATCAAAATCAGCCAATTCCTGAATCCCGCCTGCAAATTCAGCCAGATCCTCTAAATCCGGATGGGCGTAAATGGCATTGCTTTCTAACGCAAGCATTTCGATCTGAGCGGCAAGCCCTCCGACGAGACAGGATTTTTCATCTTCACTGAGCTTTAGAGCCAGTCGCTGGTAAGATCCAAATTCCGGATGACTCAACAAAACCTCAAGACAGCCAACCACATTGGCTGAATGAGCCAATGGTCCAAAGGATAAACTTCCCGCTGCGGCATTGAAAGAAATCACATTGGCCGCCTGAACCACGGTGTTGGGCGCTCCAGTCAGAAGTCTTTGCAGGAGACGAATGGCCTCGTGGGCAGGTTTCAAAAATTGCGGGTCATGACTGACGATCTTGGCAAAATACTCCAAATCCCCCACACAGGCAGGATGCAAGCGACGCTGGATGACCGCCGTGAGACGCTGCAGTTCGCGCACATGACGCGCCTCGTGCAGGTCCTTCATGGCATTCCCTGCCTCAATGAGCTCCATATAGTCCGAGCTATCTGCCTCATCTATGAAATCTCTGACATCTTTCTTAAGAGACTCTTCCAAAGTCTCTCCAAGAAAATCTTCCGCCATAACGCGCGCTTCCCGCGTCACAAGCTCCGGCTGCTGCTCGGCCACGACCTTAACAAGAGCAATCATCAGACGGCCCAGCAGCCCTTTCTCCTCTGTCCGAAGGCCCCTAAACCCAAGTGCAGGCCTCAGCGCCTCGGCCGTCGCGATGTTGACAACATGATTACGTTTTGCCTGCGCCTGTAAAATCGCCAGAGAACTGTCGACCATAGCCCGCATAAGCCCAGGCAACATGGTTCTCTGCTGCTGCAAAAATCGCGCATGACCGACTAAATTTGTCACCAGACTCGCCCATGCCCCCGCCTTCTGGTCACCGCACGACGATGCCCCTTTGGATTTGGGCCCAGATTTTGATTTCATCTTTTTGGACTTAGAGTGCTTTGACATCAAACCTCTCCTGGTAAAAAAATACACCGCCCGCGCCACGCACAGATCCCGACCTAATACCCCCACTCCTATCGCAATTGAAGGTCCCAGGGCAAGCAAAGACCCAAGTCAAACCCGCGCTCGGCGGGTGATCCCTGGAGGGGGCTGTGGGAGAATTCATAACGAAAGCAAACCAGGCTTGGGTGCCGGTTAATCTCATGATCTCACATGAAAGCACCTATACCGATAGACCAATGATGAAAAATTAAACAGAAAAAAATCACAAAGACAAAATCTCAAGATAGAATCACCGAAAGACAAGGCAGCTCGTAATTGACGCCCTAAGAATGGTGATTACTCGCAGAAATCCGCCGCGAGGATTAATTTTTCATTCCGATAAGGGCTCTCAGTATGCATCCTCTGACTTCAAACGAGTGCTTTGGAGTAGAGGTATCGTACAGAGCATGAGCGGTACTGGCGCGTGCTGGGATAATGCGGTGGTAGAGAGCTTCTTCAAAACCCTGAAAACTGAGCATGTTTATCACGAATTTTACCGAACTAGAAACCAGGCTGAGTCGAGTATCTTTGAGTGGATAGAGATTACCTACAACCGTCAGCGGATCCACTCGACGCTTGGTTTTAAAACGCCAATTGACTTTGAGGAGGTATGCGTTTCAAAAGTAGCTTAACTCAGACTCCGGAATTCACGGGAAACATCACCACTCCAGACCCCGTATAAGTATTACCCACCACTGCTTTCAATAAACCCCTTCGAAATCATCCAATAGTATCTAAATTTTACGTGGAAACAGGCAATATCCGCCTCGCCGCCTTTCATTAATTTGTAGTTTTTTTTCTTAATGCGCCGAATCTTGCGTTAAGTTCCACGGCAGGAGATGATGGATGCTGCGGCGTTCGGGAATTTGCGAAAGTTCGTTCTCAACTATTTTGAGATACTGATAGGGATCACTGTTGAAATTCTTCGCGGTCTCGACGATCGAATATAGCGAGGCGCTAGCGTGCACCCCCGAAGGGGTGTCAACAAATAACCAACTTTTTACTCTCGTCGCAAACGGTCGAACATCGCCCTATTATTCGACAACTGTGGAGAATAGGGCGCGGGAGATTGTAGATAGCTTACAAAAACTAGTAAATCCGTTTGCTGCCTGAAATGCGGAGTCAATAGGCCTACCATTGCAGGCCAACGGGCCTAAGGATCCCAAGCAGCTTTTGCTGGCTGTGTCACCCGCTTGCGTAAGCATGCTCAAGCTGAGTGCGTTTTATGGCGTTACGCCACGATGGCAAAATCAGATTTCTTTTAAATGTGGCCACGTCAAAAATATCATTGGTCATATTGACGCGGTGAAGCAAAAAATTATCAGGGCTCGAATTGAAAAGTTGCACGGAGTCAAACAAACGTTTCGCCCCTAGGTCCCGAAGAATCGAATGTGTATTGGCATTTAAACAACTCCCAGGCTGTCCAAAGGGGTAGGCAAACATCGGTACAACGTTCTTATAGCGCGACAGAGAATTCATGTTTCGTACGTATGAGTCTTTCAAATTCTCCATCGATAATTGCACTGCGTTGAAGTGGTTGTATAAGTGCGATCCAAAGTAAACTCCAGGAACACCGGCGGCTTTTTCCAGCATTTCCCTATTAGCGAAACCGTTATGAAAATCCCTCACGATCTCCAAATATTTTTCACGCCCGACGGGTCTGGAATTGACAAACTGCCAGACCAATTCCTCGCCGATTGTTAAAAAAGAAACACCAACCAGTTGCGGGAAAGATTCTTCAAGCCACTTGCGAAAGTCCGGATCAATATCGCAAATATATGTCACTAAGCCCGACCAAAAGACGCCTCCTTCGACCGGCTCCATATTGAGAAAAATCAATGATGGACAATTATTTTGAGTGAGGATCGGCAAAGCGGTCTCAAAATATCCCTTCAGCCCATCATCAAATGTTATAAGCGCAGTAGGTTCTTCTAATGAGTCCAGCTCAAGCAACTGCTTGGCGTCAATCACCCTGAAATACTTATTTATAAATCCTAATTGTTTTGAGAAATTGTCCGGCGATACATTCAAATTATACTCTGTACTAAACACTGAAGGCTCAGCACTGACATCATGAAACATAAATACAAATAACCTTGCTCCGCAGATCTTGCGAAACAAGATCTCTGACGAGAGAGGTATTGTACAAATTTGCTTTATAGAAGATTTAACAAAACCCACTCAAAGTCCTTTCAATTCGGTCACACATTATCTGAGTCACCGATAGTAAAATGCCAGCGGGTAGACGTTGCGTCGATTGCTTTAAACGCATCATCACAATAAGAAATCACTGCGATTTTGTCCCGAGAGAGGAAACCAAAGCTAACAAACTCATTGAAATAACAACTTTCAAAAACAAGCCATGAAGTCATTTGTCTCAATTTGTCGCTCTGAGCTTTATCAAATACAGTCCAAAGCAAAGACCGAATCCCGCGCTCAAAACCACCAATTACCATGATGTCGGCAACAACAAGAACCTGAACGCCGTCATGATCTAAATTACGTGTCACGACGTAACCAACCAAGCTTTTATCGCGCCAAAGCAAAAACGTGTCATAAGAATTCGGACTTTGATCATACCGCCAATTTTTAGATTTGTAACTTCTATCGAAACAAGCATCAACTCCGTACAATGCCTTTTGCCAGAATTCATTCCATTGGCTCTCATCAAGCTTACTATTTCGGGTTACAGTATACCCTCTATCGAGCCTCCAAAAATTTGTCGCATAAACGCGCAAAAAAATGGTCGGCCTCAAAATAAAATCAGCAATATCACGAATGATCCGGGGCATGACGGATAAGATTCTTTTAGGAATCCCCATCGGCAAAGACAAAGATCTTACATCTAAAGTGGTCAATTTCTTAAAATTCGCTTTTTTTTCATACCCAGGAAGCGAATTTTGATTTGGCGTTCCGTATATAAATTGAATCCGCGCCGCCTGGCCCTGCTCCCGTGTATGGTTAACTAAATCAGCAAACATACCGCGCCGTTGATATGCCTCGTCCGTATATGTATCACCAATCTCGGCAGCAAGAATATTTTGCCCTCTGAATAAAAGGCGCTTAGGCGTCAAAGATGCTGTCGAAACAACGTTTCCGTCGACTTCAATTGCATTTAAAAATCCGACGGAATAAACATTGTTAAATATTTTCCAGTTAAAGAGCTCTTGTGAGCCATAACGGTAACCACCCGGAAACACGCGTTTAAAAAACGCGCTTACCCAAGGGAGGTCAGCACCAAATAGGCTCCTAATACTCCAGACCATTTAAATTCCTCGCTGACAGCTATAAATACACAACCATTTTAAAATTAAAACAGAACTCAAACAGATCTGCATCCAAATTTGGCATAATTTCATTTACGAGACAATGTCCATAGATGCAATAAGTCACATAAATCAGACTATTTGCGCTGCACGATATTGCTTGCTACTTTATCCACTTGAAACAGGAGTTTTGGTTCAAAGTCATAAAGATACGCAAAATCTAACCATAATATTTAAGGCAACATTCATGCCATCGGTTACAAATTCTGGAGTTCGGCTTGGATTTATCGTTCCGACTATGAATCGACTCGATTCGTTAAACCGCCTTTTGACGTCGATTTACCAACAAGACGTTAAACCAGAGGCAGTCATCATAGTGGATGGGAGTGACGAACCCCTTGATTCGAAGATATTGCGAGCCTCTGACGTTCCTCTCATCTATGTCAGAGAATTCCCGCCTTCTCTTACGAGGCAACGAAATGCGGGTATTAGAAATATTCCTGATGGGCTAACTCATGTAGGATTTTTAGATGACGACTTGCAGCTTCTGCCGGGCAGCATAAGTGCGGCGATCAATTATCTTGAATCACATGATGATAGGTTAGGTGGCGTCTCATTTAATATCATGGATAAACCAGGTCGAGGGAGATTGCATTTTTTGATGGTGCTCATGGGGCAAGCCTCTTTTACTCCCGGCAAAATATGCCCGAGCGGTTTCGCTACCGGAAGTTTGGGGGTCCAGAGCGCTCATGACGCGGAGTGGTTGTGCGGCGGAGCTACAATTTGGCGGAAAGAGATTCTGGACAATTACAAGTTTGATGAGTGGTACAATGGCTATGCCCTATGGGAAGACGTAGATTTTAGCTACCGAGTGTCGAAATCTTATAGGTTAGTTGTTTTACATGATGCCAAAGTGCTTCATCTGCATCAATGGATCTACTCACCGGAACGGTCTCGAAAATTTGGCGACCTTGAAATTGTCGACAGATTTTATTTCGTATCAAAATTCCCGGAAACAATGAGCTATACTTGGGCCATTTGGGCAAGTTTTTGGGCTATTTTGCGCAATTTACGCATAGCGCTTAAAGACCGCAAAACCTTTGGCCTCAATCGAACCTGGGCAAATGTCAGGGCAACGGTACGTTGCGCATTGGGTCATATTAAACGTCAGGCCTGAAATTTAAAATTCCAAGGAGCTCACAAAAGAGAGTTCACCTGCCTCGACTATACAGTTCCTGCATCAAAATATGCCCAACAATAACCTGTAAATCCTCAGACACCTGCATGTCGTTAACCTCGAAATGAAGCGGGACTTGCGCAAGCGCTTTAGCCTTGCCGCCCGTAAATCCCAATATCGCAAACGTTCGCATGTCTAATTTATTCCCCGTTTCCAGCGCACGGAGGATATTTGGCGAATTGCCACTGCCCGACAAAACGATCAATACGTCCCTCGGGTCGGCCTTTACGGCTAATTGTTGCGCAAAGATATTTTCATAGCCTTCATCGTTTGCGATGCAGGTGACAACAGCAGCGTTAGCGGGCAAAGCCTCAATGCGCAGCCCCATACCCCCACCCTTGTCAATTCCGTAATTAAAGTCATTTGCCAGGTGGATTGCATTTCCGGCACTGCCACCGTTGCCGCAAATATAAACGCGCTTTTTCGTCTTCCAAGCATCGTAAAGAGCATCTGCCAACAAAGAAATCTTATCCATCAATTCTGGTGTAAATGATGAATTAATAAGGCCTAAATATTTTGGGATGCGGTTTTTCATATCTCTAGCTCTTCAAATGTCTCTGTTTTCATTAAAAGCGGCATTGCCCCCATCAAAGTGCAATGAACAATACGGAATCACCGCGCTGAGATCAAGGGTGATATTTTTGACGTGAAAGCCTCACGCCCCCGCTTCAAGTGACGGCCTGAGCACTGCTAAAGACGTCATTCTTCCATGGCCGGGGAACACAATCGTTTCAGGTGACAAGACTTTAAAAATACGGCGCCTTGAATCTTGAAGTTGCGTCAAATCTGAACCCGGCAATCTATGGAGTTTGCCGGTGTCCTTTAGCAATGTGTCACCAGAAAACATAAGATTGCGGACCATAATAAGACAACCACCCGGAGTATGTCCCGGCACATGCCAAATATTAATATGGTCTTGGCCAAATGGCACTGGAACGTTTTCAGCCATATAATTTGCTGGCTCCGGAATTTCAATCTTCCCGGATTTAAGAAACATCGTGTAAACGTTGGCCTGACGCAATATAGGCAATTCGTCTTTGTGGCAAATAAAGGAAGCTCCAAATTCGTTCTTGAACGCGGCGACTCCCGCAATATGATCAAAATGGGTATGAGTGGCCATCACGCACTCAACCCGGGCCTCTCGCGCTTTTATCGGCCCGAACAAACCATCGGACCCGTATCCGGGGTCAATCGCTATGCAAGAATGACTTTTGGTATCCATCAATAGATATGCGTTCTGCTTCCATTGATTGTCGCTACAAACGTACACATCCAATCCATCAACCTGATAGAGAGGATCCATCTCAAAAGACTCCGCCGAGATATAGAATCTGACCTGTGATTCCGGAGCTTTCTTCTTTCATAAAAAAATCCAAGACATTTGTGATGTCTTCCATGGTGGACTCTCGTTTCAGAGGCAAGTTTGCGATAATCTCTCGTAATTTCTCGGGCGGAATCTTCTTCATCATTTCCGTCTCGATAGCGGAAACACCGGCAATATTACACGTTATTCCATAGCCTGCGACTTCCTTTGCAAAAACTCTGGTAAACTGCGTCAGGGCTGCCTTGGACGCCGCATACATCGCGTCTCCGGATGGAGACAGCGGAACTGCCATGGAGCTCATGCTTACGATGCGCCCCCATTTTCGCCTCATCATCATTTTAGTCGCTTCTTTTGAGGCGTGAAACGCGCCTAACACATTCGTGTTTAACATTTGTCCGGCAGCTGAAGATGGCATCAGCATCGAATACTGCGAAGTCAAAACACCGGCATTATTAATAAGAAGATCCAAACGCCCCAATTCTTGATTGATTCGGGTGAAAGCCTCTTTAACTGAAGCTTCACTGGTTACGTCTGCGACGATGTGCATGTATCTTTCGTCTTGAAACGTCGATGAACCACGACTGAGGCCTACCACCCTAAAACCGCGAGAGACATAGCTCTTCGCCAGCCCAAGGCCAATGCCTCTGCTACTTCCCGTTATGGCAACAACCGCGGACATTCAAACATTACTTCCCGTAGGCAATCGCTCATTGAGAAGCATCTTGATGTAACTGCTCAGAGTTGAAACGGCCTGAAAAGGATTTGACGGCTGAGACATGGCGCGTTCATCTGCCAAAGTTATACTTACATTCTTTGTACGATTGATAGCCTGCTCAAGATCCAATATAAATGTCACAAAATTCAATGAATCAAAAACTGAGTCTCCGCCAAGCAAGGAGCTTTTTTCGTTGACCGCACGACGCTCTTCTTCAGGTAATTCGTTCATTACCTTGTTGGCGACTTCAATAACAAGTCTTTCAACTTCTTTGATATCCACTGACATTTACTTCCTCTTCCTTATTCTAGTCTAAGACTAACTTTCAAAATCAGCGATGAAACGGCCGAACCTGTTACCAAGTGCTTTCCAGTCGCTCGCCATAAGCTCCACGATATGCACATCAAAATACTGGCCATATTTGAAAATATGGTCAGAGTATGTACCAACATTACGCCAACCGTGCATTTTATGCATTTTTAATAAATTTCCGTTGCCGTCAACAACCTCACCGTAAATCTTATTTAACCCCATTTTATTAAAAACGAAATTGTAAACATAGGGCGGCACCATAAACCCGATAGAACGACTCTCAACCTCGCCGATGTAGTACCCGATCGAACACCTACGGTGAACCAAGTCAATCTCCGAAAGATTAATAACTCCTATCGGACGATTATCAATTTCTATTATCCAATATAGAACCGACTTATCTTTATCAACTCTATCAAACCAAGCTTTCTGCTTTTCCATGTTATAGTCAATATCAGTCGTCATAAAACGCGTCACCTCAGGCATGGTTCGCCATTTCAAGACTTGTTCCAAATCACTTTCTTTTAGTTTTCTGAATTTAAGCAATTGGAACCGCCCGTGATGGACCAAATGTCTGAATTTGAGATAAATGACCCTATAACAATACGTTTATTGCTATCATGTTGCGGATTTGGCTTTCAATGATTTTTACCCGCCAAAATTTCCATTTTTAACCTGGTACCCATTTGAACCAGAAAAAACGGCCCTTTCCTCAAATTCTGCGCCATGCTAAGAATTGTAGTAGGCTTTTTAGGCATCTGCGGCGATTTTCGTAAAATCAAGCAGCTGTTATTGTTATGCACAAAACGGGCCCATAGTGAACATGTCACAAAAACACGACATTTATATTCGCGCCTTGGAGTACTACCTACCCGCGCATATGATGTCCAACGACGAACTGCAAAAATCTCGCCCCGACTGGAATGTTCCCCAAATAGCGAGCAAAACCGGAGTTCTCAACCGACACATCGCCCGTCAAGATGAGTGTGCGTCTGACCTTGCTTACGAGGCAGTCCTCAAACTCATCAAAAATTCGGGAATTCACAAGGATGAGATTGACGGCATTGTCTATTGCACGCAATCGCCCGATCATATTATGCCACCTAACTCCACGCTGCTTCACGCAAAGTTGGACATATCAAAGCGGGCTTTTGCGTTCGACTTTAATCTGGCGTGTTCAGGTTTTGTCTATGGCTTGGCCATTGCAAAATCTATGATGGAATCCCTCAGGCTTCAAAATGTACTCGTCGTGACAGCGGACACATACTCCAAATATATCTACCCGCGCGATCGTTCCGCCAGCTCCCTTTTTGGTGATGGAGCGGCAGCCACTCTGCTTTCTTCAGCAGCAAATCCCGTTTCAAAAATTATTGATTTTTTGCTTGAAACTGACGGTCACGGTGGCAAAAATTTCATGATAAAAGCCGGGGGCCTAAGGTTTCCTAAGACGCCTGATACTGCGACGGTAAAATCTGACCTCACAAATAATCAGTGGACAGACGAGCATATCAGAATGGACGGGAAAGCCGTTCTTGATTTCGCAATGCGAGAAATTCCCGACGCTGTGAATAGAATTCTTTTAAGAAATAACCTCAAGTTAAATGACTTAGATTTGATTTTGTTTCACCAGGCGAGCCAGATGGCACTCGATAAGCTCTGCAAGGAAATGCAGGTGCCACCCGAAAAGACCTTTACTAACATTGCGGATGTCGGCAACACTGTATCATCATCTTTGGCAATCGCATTGAAAGACGCGGAAAAAAAAGTCCCTATTTCCCGTGGCAATCTTGTGTTGCTCGTAGGTTTCGGGGTTGGATTTTCGTGGGGCTGCTGCCTGCTGAGATGGTAAGACTCTGTGAAAGGACCTTCCAATGAACCAAGACTCGCCCATTCAGTTTTTAACTGATTTGTTCAAAGCTAACGCGGCAAATCCCGCTTTTATATTCCACGACGAGGAATTCTCCTACGACTGGCTGATCCGAAGAATCGACTATTGGTCTGGTGAGCTGTCTAATCGTGGTTTAGGTCAAGGCAGCATTATCGCGGTTACAGGCGACTACTCCCCGGATATCTGCGCTTTGGTCTTGGCGATCATTTCAAAAAACGCGATTCTTGTCCCTTTTGCGTCAGTGGTCGGCGCAGAAAAAGCCGAGCTCGAAAAAGTGGCCAGCGTCGAGTGCGAATTTCTGTTCCAAAATGGCAAGTTTAGCAATGTACAAATCAAGTCCCGCGACACTGTAAATTCTATGCTGGCGGATTTTATTAAAATCGGCGACCCCGGCCTTGTTGTATTCTCCTCAGGATCCACTGGCGTTCCAAAGGGTATTTTGCATAACTTTTCAAAGATACTTGATAAATTTCGCACAAGACGCCGCGCGCTCAAAACGCTGACATTTTTACAGCTAGATCACCTGGGCGGTATTAACACCCTACTTCACACGTTATCCAACGGCGGGACAGTGATCTCTGTTTCTGAACGCTCTCCTCGACAAATTTGCGCGGCCGTTGCAAAGTTCAAGATTGAGTTAATGCCTGTAACACCGTCTTTTTTAAACCTTCTGTTAATTTCTGGTGAGCACCGAAAATTCGACCTCAGCTCACTCAAAGTTATCTCTTATGGCACGGAAGTCATGCCTATAATAACCCTTGCGCGCGTTCGCGAGGAATTTCCTGATGTATTGCTGCAACAGACTTATGGCCTGTCTGAACTTGGCGTTATGCGAACAAAATCAAAAGATGACGGATCATTGTGGGTAAAAATCGGTGGTGAGGGATTTGAGACAAAAATAGTAAATAATACTCTTTGGATTAAAGCCCACTCAGCCATGATCGGATATCTCAACGCGCCGCAGCCGTTTGACAAGGACGGTTGGTTTAACACTGAAGATGAAGTCGAAATTGACGGCGATTATGTCAAAATTCTGGGGCGTCGATCAGAAATGATCAACGTCGGGGGTCAGAAGGTTTTCCCGTCTGAGGTTGAAAGTGTTCTCATGCAAATGCCGAATGTCAAAGACGCGGTCGTCATGGGAGAAAAACATATGATCATGGGAAATATCGTTATCGCAAAACTGTTGCTCGATAAATCTGAAGACGCCAATGACTTAAAGACGAGAGTCAGGATGTTTTGTCGGGACAGACTTTCAAGCTATAAGGTGCCGATGAAAGTCGAAATTGTCAGCGATGAGCTATATAACAGCCGATTTAAACGTGTCCGGACAAATAGACCTGCACCTTGATTGCTGCAGAGCTAAACCGTCATAATATAAACACGTCAAATAAGATCCCAATGGGTGGGGGTGCCAAAATTGACGTTAACTTTGAGCTTCCTACCGATGATTTGATCAACAAACATCGGTGGAAGACCGATTGCCGGACGAACAATGACGAGATCTTCTCTTTTTATCTCGTGACCCGCGGGTAAGTTTCTGCTGAAGAAAATCGATCGCCGATAAACGGCGTTAGCGTCTTCTTTCGCTCCCCGCCGGTAATTAATTTTCCCGAGTCCTTGCTTAGCCCGCTCCGTTTCAATCACTAACGACGCCAGTTCATGAGGCTCCAGCGAGAACGCGGAGTCAACTCCGCCTTCGGCACGGCTTAATGTAAAATGTTTTTCGATGAACACAGCCCCCAGAGCGACACTCGCAACCGCTACCCCGACGCCCATGGTGTGATCGGAAAGACCTACGTGAACATTGAAAGCCTCCCTCATGTGAGGAATCGTCTTGATATTAGAATCCTCAGGAGACGCGGGATAGGAGCTGGTGCACTTGAGCAGTATGATGTCGGAGGCACCGGCGGCCCGCGCTGCCTCCACCGATTGATGAATTTCGGCTAACGTCGCCATGCCGGTTGAAATAATCAGCGGCTTACCGGTTGCAGCGACCTTTTTGATCAGAGGAATATCGGTATTTTCAAACGACGCGATTTTATAACAGGGAACATTGAGGCTTTCTAAAAAATCAACAGAGCTCTCATCAAATGGAGTACTAAAGCATTCCATGCCTAATTCACGGCAACGATCCATTATGGGCTTGTGCCATTCATAGGGAGTCGCAGCCTCTTTATACAAGTCATATAGTGTGCGGCCAAACCAAAGACTTTTTGGGTCGCTGATTAAAAACGGCCCATCTTTAATATTCAACGTCATTGTATCAGCGGTATAGGTCTGAAGCTTAACGGCATGCGCCCCCGCTTTGGCCGCGGCATCCACAATCGATAAAGCTCTCTCAAGGGACTGATTGTGATTGCCGGACATTTCCGCAACAATAAACGGCTTGTCAGCAGCCCCAACTTTAAATCGACCAATTTGAATGTCATTGATGTTTTGCGACTGACTCATAATAATGTCATCCAATATGAAAGTGTATCCGATCCAAATTTCTACCTTATTTATGGCACAAATGTGAAGCACAGTATTGCGTTCAGGGTCGATTCCGGTTTTAGGATTGGTAGCGGTCACGTCATGCGCTGCCTCACGCTGGCCGATACGTTGCGGGACGCTGGCGCCGAGGTTCTTTTTATTTGCCGCCCGGAAAAGGGAAGCCTCGAGACTTTGATTGCGACTCGTGGCTTCAAGGTGGAATCCCTGCCAGCGGATACGGTCTTTAATCCCCAGACGAACCCAACGGCGCATGCGCAATTAATGCATGGTGATTTTCTATGGTCGACCCTAAAAGAAGACGCCCGCGCCACCCTTCAAATCCTGGAAAATTATCGGAACATTAAAGCGCTGATAGTAGACCATTACGGAATTTATGGCGAATGGGACGCGCTGGTCAGTCAAACCTGCCGCATATTTAAAATTGATGACTTAGCTGACCGCAAACACACCTGCTCAGGATTGGTCGACCAAAATTTTTACAGTGATGCACAATCACGCTACGATGGTCTTACACCAAAAAACTGCGCAAAGCTGTTGGGCCCAAAATATGCGATTTTGCGCCCTCAGTTTAAAGATATTGACATAAGCGTCAGGTCTCACCGGGAGCGTTCTGGTAAGATTTTACTCGCCTTTGGCGCGGCGGATCCAAATAATTTTTGCATTAAAGTCGCAGAGACATTACTTCGCACGACACGCTCCGAGGTGAGTGTACTAGGTCAAATGACATCCGGCTCAGCTCAGCTTTGGTCCGACTTAAGTACTGAATTTCACGGAAGACTTCGCGGCCCGCGATTCCTTGAAAACCCGTGTAACGAAATGATGTGGGCTGATCTTTACATTGGGGCTGGGGGCTCCATTACATGGGAGAGGTTTGCCTGCGGCCTTGTTGGAATAGTCTACAGCATCGCAAAAAATCAAGAGCAAGCGGCTATTGACCTTGAGGCGGCCGGCATTCAAATATACGCTGGTCCCATCCAAAAATTTGACCCCGAGAGATTAATTGCTTTAGTAAACGATGAACTTACTAATACGGATCTCGCCAAAAAATCAGCCGCAATGCGACAACTAGTCGATGGTCATGGGGCCGAAAGAATTGTAAAGGAATGGCAACTTCTTTAAGTCCGGGATCGCCAGCAAAACATCATCGGGACATTTCATTAAACACTTTTGAAAACAAAAGTTTTTCTGTGTCTTCCACTACTGTCAAATCCGCAATTGCCAGCTTTCGTTCTGAAGTTGAAGACACCCAGTGATTTAGAGCATCATAGCCACACAACAGAGGTGAGGTCGAATGCTCGGAAGGCTTAAATTCATCGCGTGGCCAATAAAACGACGCGGGCAATCCGATAGCGCTGGCAGCGTCCACCATGGACGTAAATGCCAGTCCGATAACCGTGTGACATGAATTCAAGACGTGCCATGGATTCGCATCCGGAGCGTAGCGCCAGTAACTGATTCCCGACCGGGCAAGAGTATCCTCAAGAAAGGCCAGATAGTCATCTTCATGATGACCTGCCAAAGGCGGTCTTTTCAGTTTTAAAATTAAACGAAATCTATTCTTATCTAAAGCCGTCAAAACACGTATCACATCTGAAATAAAGGCCGTGGCGGTCGGCATATTATAACACGGGTCACCAAAACCTAATTTGGCACTTTTATGAAGCGCCAACGGCGTCACATCAAAAATACCTATATTAATTTTTCCTCCGTCGGTATCCGAAGTAAACTCAGGCTTCGCCCCGAGGCTCCCCCGAGCGCGAGCAAACATAATTGGCCCTGCGTTAATAATTGACGACTGGGGATAACCCAAACAATCGGTCATCCAATTGCCAAACTCGCTGTTCCAAACCAAAAAATAGTCGGCAATCTGAATCATGAGTGCGGGATACTCGCGGGATTCTACCCCGTGGTAAACAAATCCCTCACAATTACAGCTATAAAAAACCAAGGCTTGCTTTACGCCAATCCGTTTGGCGGCAATCGGCATAGTCGCGTCACCGCCAAGACAAGATTGTGAATAGACCACCAGGTCAACTTTACTTGCCCTGAACACCGCTCCCGACAATATAATCTTAGGAATCTGAGACATCAGAACTGAAGCCGTTGGCTCCTTAAAAAACTCACCAAATCCACGAGTCAAGATCGAAAAAATCTCCCAGATAACCCTTGAAGACTCTCTTGGATTTAAAAAACCAGCCAATTCATCAACGGACCTAACAATCCTGCATCCTCCCGGGGGAGCGGCCCGACCGACTGTATGACTGTCGGCGACTATTAATAGTTCGCGATTTGCTCTGACATCAGGCACGTCCGTCCAGATTGCTTTAAAAAAAGTGGCCATTCCAAGCCGGGAGTCGTCATTATGATTGGCCCACACCTCAGCAAGCCAAAGAACCCGTGGTATTGGCGGTAGAGTCTCAATCGGGCGCATACCGGCTATGCTCAATTGATTCCGGATCAAACGGATCAGTACTTTTGCAAACCTCATAGTTATTTTCGCGATAATAAAACAATAAAATGCGAAAGCACTCGCGCGGCATAAACATGATACCCAAAGAGGCATGCGCCACAGAGTTCCAAAATTCAGGGCTTTTCCGAATTCAAACGAAATTCGGTACGGTGCGAACAAAACTATGAATATTTTTGCATCAGGATTTTGACATCTAATCATGTGCGCACGATGAAAACTGGTAAGCCAATTATGTGTAGCCACCTGCCGGGCGACCTTTACCGCGTCATCAGCACCAAGTTCCAATAATCCGCACAAAACAGGGGATAATATATTTACGGCGAGTCGCAATACAGACTCAAAGTGCACAAAAGATTGATTAATATGGCTGAAGGGGACGTGTCGGGCAACGCCCTCTAAACCGTCCGCAAACAAAACGCGGGCATCAAAAATACTTGTCAGAATTCGAACGATGCGGTTTGACGGGGCGTCAACATATAGTATTTTCATAGTTTCAACCAAATTTGATCAAGCACTCCGGGAATTATACCAGATATTAAAGTGCGCCTGTCCATATCAAACCACTAAAGAGCGCAACTCCCGATCGTATTCGGCATGATCCGCACCTGATGTCGGACTTCCGAGCATAAACCGCACCGCATATTTTTCATGAATTTCTACGATGCGCTCAACAAAAATCTTAGCACGCAAAATATCTGCCTCACGATATCGACCTGCTTCATGGGATAAAACGCAAGCGACAACGAGCGCCTCCATGCAATACTCCAGCGTCGTTCTGTCATATCTCATGGAGCGGCGCGAATGAGACCCGTACCTCAGGGTTTCTCTAAAATACCAATAAATGGTCGTTTTAAGGCGCTCTGCCACGCGGTTGCCCTGGGAATTATGCGTGTTACAAATAGCCTCCACCCTTGAGAGAATGCCATCAATTCGCGCCTTCGCGTCTGTGACACTTACATCATCTGCGGACGGACCAGTCCCGGGTAACGGTAAAATTGACTCTAACAATTTTGAAGATCGCAGTAAATTAAACCGCACCTCAAACGCGCCGGCATCGTTTCCGATGTTTTCAAATCTTTTGATATAAGGAATTACGGTTCGCACTAGGAAAAATTCAGGAAATCGCCCACAGTCGCTTGCATGAAACGGCCTATGTGCCGCAATGTCATCTACGTTACCGAACATGGGATGACGAAGGTAATACTGGATACGGCTATGCCACTCAGAATCTGCATTAGCTTGCGGACTCCTCCGGTACTCCTCGAAGGTGCTCTGCAATTCGGTCTCGGGATCAGTAGCACAAGCCTTAAAATACGCAAAAAAGGGCGCATTATTGCCTAAAGAAAATTCCGGATTAAACAAATCATTAACGATGCGTGCCTTTACATCGCCACGCAGCCCTTTGCTCTGCAGCACGCCTCGAATCTTGTCGGCAATTAAAATCTGGCCTTCCGGCAGAGGATGGCAATGATCTACAAACATGTCGTCTTTGATAACAGCGGAAAGATCTACGACACTAACTTTTTCGCGGTACTTCGCGGCGATTGCGTCAATCGCTTTTACGTAGGGAGACCGCACGCGGTACATGGACCGGTCTGCCTCAAATGACTCGGCTAAAAGCCGTTGATGACCGGAACTATCACCGCGCATCTCCAAAATTTTAGCTAAATTGTACAGCGTAATCTCTTTGCGGCATGAATTTTCCTTTAGCTGAGCCCGCAATAAAAAATCAGCCTCATCGAAACGACCCATTTCGGCGGCTGCGACGGCGTAATTATTAACAACAACCATTTGATACTCAGGATTCCCGCTGCACACACCCGGAGAGGTCAATATCGATTTATATTGATCCATGGCGCGCTCAAACGCGCGCTCCTCATGAAGGCGCAAGGCCGATTTGAATCTCTCATCTGCAATATTCAGCTTATCCGCAATTTTATCATCAAGACCCAAGTACCGATAAAAGAGAAAGTTTCCCTTGCCAATTCCGGCCGGAAAATTCACATGAGCGTTAGGCCTGACTAAAACAACGGGTATACCTTTGGACGTCGCATCCGAAACGACACAATTAATATTGAACTCAAAATCACCCGGATGCTCGGGCGCCTCAATCGATGACCTATAAGCGTCATTCCACTCAAAGTGAAGTAATCGATTTTTCAGTTTAAATTTGCCTTTATCACCGGACACACTCTGCAGGATTCGTCTCCAGACACTGTATTTACCCCGCATGATTTCGCTGGCCATTGTGTCACAATTGCCAAGGTAGATGATCACAGCGCTGATATTTGGCGCCTTATTTCCGCGCTTAAAATAATACGCGCAAGCATCGGCCGCCGTAAACCCCGGCAGTGAGCAGTTCAAAAACTCGGTGCCGGCCGGCCAAATATTCAGATCACATAAAACAAACGGATATGTCGCCCGCTCGACGCCAATGGTCATGCTGGTCGAATCACCTAAAATGACCACAGTGGATTTTTTCATCAGAAAAGTGGGTAGATATCATCGCTAACAGCACCAGCATTGTCCACCGCGGATGGCTGATTGCTAACGAAAAGTTTTAATATAAACGGCGCAAACACAAAGCCTTTAAGCAAATAAGATAAACGCATATTCCAAGTCTTTTGAGATAGAGCGAATCGGATAATCGCCATAAATGAAGGTCCGGAATTCATGTCAACAGACCTCGATTCTGAATGTACTCGGCAATCAACTCAGCCATCACTTTATGCCCATTTCGATTTATATGACCATCATTGAAAATCACAGGATGCTTATCCGTGTGCATTTCCACCATCCGATCTGTAGAGTCAATATAGGCTATCCGGTGGCTATCCAATATTGCTTTTAGCTTTGACATCGGAAGGTTGTAATCAACCAATGCCGAGCTACTTTTACCGACAAGCCTTTGTTTTACCGTGCCAAGACAAAACACTAGCGAAACACCCGACTCAAGACATATACGCCGAATGTCACCAATGATCGCATCAAGTAAGTCATAGAGATAAGAATAATGCGCAACCTTCCACGCCAAAAATATAGGATCATTGGCGGGATCGTATCCCGCCTTCAAATCTATACCCCCCAGAAATTCCGTAAATTCCTTCTTAAAGGACAAATAGGAACCCAACATCGATCTCCCGACCTTGCTCTTGGCAATAAACGGAACCGGATGGAGCGCGAGGCTTCGGGTTTGATCTAAATAAAACTGCGGCTTCACAAACTGATTCACGTAAGCATTGAGGATCCTGTGAACCGCCCAAGGGTATTGCTCAACTACGACAACCCTTGGCTTTATAAGCGGAACCACTTTTGCCAATTTTATGCATACTTGATCTAAACCAAGGCTGCAGTGGCCAAAATTTGCTGTATTCCAACCATAAGCCGACTGCAAGACATCTGAATACCGGTCACGCTGCGATACGGCCGCGCCCCAACTATGAGAACCACCCATACAAAGTACATCAAGCTTTCGCGACTGAAAATCATACTCGTCGTCACGATTTCCCCAGGAATTATGCCGGACTTCAATCTCGTTTGTGGAATCTTGCTCAAACGTAACCTGACGAACAATATTCGGAGCACCCCAAAATCCGAGATCCGGATCGAAGCGATAAAACGAAGTGTCGCCTGTTGTCATATGTCTTGGAGGCATTAACGCGTCCTCTTGAGAAAAGTTACGCGATGATCATATCGAAATTATCGCGATCTCGCATCAAGAAATGGCCTTTTTTTGAATCACATGCCGATTTATATCAACCAATTCCGGAGTGTTGCGCAGCAACGTGACGACGTCCTGATACGTGAAAGACGGATTTGACAAATAGATCTTACCAAGAATTTTCTCGATGAGCCGAAAGTCTTCTTCCGTATCGACCGTTACACGCAGATGAGCAGCATCATCTGCTCCGCAAAATGAACCGAGATTAAACAGCTCCGGATGATTTCGAATAAAAACTGTCACGTGCTCGCGCTCCGCGGGTAATCGAGCCGACTTATGAGCTTGGAGCAGCGCTTTTGTTGAAAACACCTCGGCCTCAAAGCCGAGTGGGTATTTACGCTCCAATGAATTGGAAACGTAGTCAAAAGGAACGCCATTGACACCCTTGTGGTAAAAATCAACAAGCTCATCAATGATTGCGGGATCCATCAGCGGGCAATCGGAAGTCACTCTTACGACTGTCTCGGCACCGTGAGTTTCTGCCGCGATCGCGTAGCGATCCAGGACATCCAGTTCAGATCCGCGACTAAAGGACACACCCATCAATTTTGCCGCGTCTACTATAGGGTCATCACAGGAATTGACTGTGGTTGCGATGCAAATTGAATCCACAGTACGGCATCGTTTCAGCCTCTCCACTAAATACTCAAGCAACGTCTTGCCCATGACTTTCTTAAGCACTTTACCGGGCAACCTTGTCGACGTCATTCTGGCTTGGACGATGACACAGACCTCGTCCATTTAACTCTGTTTTTCCATCTGAAGTTGGGAGGAAACCTTTGATTGCGCGTTTAAACGATATGTAGCTATAGTTGAATCTAGTTTAAGGCGCAAAACGTCCCCGAATATCAATCTCCAAATGTAAGCGATCGGAGTGATCACCAGCACAAAGACAATAAAAAGTAAAATCTGAAACGGTAGCTTTTTAATCGAGTTCAAGCTGACTTCTCCAATCTTTGGACTCTCTCCACACCGGCTGATTTGCCTTGGTAAACAAACAGTTTCCAATGACCAAACAATCTATTTCGGTCCGCATAAAACAGCGATAGGCGTCTAAGGGGCTACAGACAATAGGCTCGCCACGCACGTTAAACGACGTATTTACTAAAACACTGCAACCCGTCTTCTTTTTAAATGCTTCCAGCAATCCGTAGAACTTGGGATTTGTTTCCTTGTGAACGGTTTGTATCCGCGCGGATTTATCAACATGCGTTACGGCCGGTATTGTTGATCTCGGGACTTTCAACTTTTCAATGCCATGTAACGCGTTCTCCGACGGTGTCAATTCCCGACAAAGATCCTTGCGGACCGGCGCCACAAAAAGCATGTACGGGCTGACCTCCTTGAATTCAAAGAAGTTGCTGACATCCTCAGCCATCACGGCCGGCGCAAAGGGTCGAAATGATTCCCTGTACTTAATTTTCAAGTTCATAACTGATTGCATTTTTGGATTTCGGGGATCCCCGAGAATTGATCTATTACCCAGGGAGCGAGGTCCGAATTCCATGCGGCCTTGACACCAACCGATCACTTTACCGGCATTGAGTTCATCTGAAACCCGGTCTAAAAGCTCATCATCTTTCAAAACCTCGTAATGAGCGCCGTGTGCTCGCAGCATAGTCTCAGTTTCACTTTGGGTATATTCAGGGCCCAAATACGAACCGGACATCGCGTCTGTCAAATGCTCGGGGGTCCGGGGTTTATCGAAGTACTCATGGTAAGCGGCAAAAGCGGCACCTACCGCTCCACCCGCATCACCCGCCGCAGGCTGAATCCAAATGTTCTTAAATGGTCCCTCACGCAGAAGGCGGCCGTTCGCAACACAATTAAGCGCCACGCCACCTGCAAGACATAAATTTGCTACGCCCTGCTCCTTATGAATCGTCCTTGCAAGGCGTAAAACAATGTCTTCCGTGACCACTTGTATGGATCGGGCGAGGTCCATTTCCCTTTGCGTAACGAGACTCTCGGCCGCCTTTGGCTCACCTCCGAAGAGCTTGTGAAACTTGGCATTTGTCATAGCCAAACCGACCGCAAACTCGAAATACTCCATATTCAGCCGGAAGGATCCATCCGCTTTAACGTCTATTAATTCCTTCAAAATTAAATCTTTAAAACGCGGTTCGCCGTAAGGAGCCAACCCCATGAGCTTATACTCTCCGGAATTGACTTTAAAACCCGCGTAGTGGGTAAAGGCTGAATACAAGAGGCCCAACGAATGCGGAAAGTCAATTTCCCAAGTCAGGTCAAGTTTATTTCCATGTCCGTGCCACGCTGTTGTTGTCGCCCACTCCCCGACACCGTCTAAGCACAATACCGCCGCACTGTCGAACGGACTTGGAAAGTACGCTGAGGCCGCGTGTGCCTGATGATGCTCTGTGAAAAGCAATTTTGGCTTGAGCCGCGGATTGCCTGAAAGGTCACGCAGTTCACGTTTCAAAACTGACTTAAGAAATATCTTCTCTTTAAACCATACCGGCATTGACGCCTGAAAAGATGGAAAACCCTTTGGCGCGTATGCCAAATAAGTCTCAAGTAACCGATCAAATTTACGTAACGGCTTGTCATAAAATACAACCGCGTCAAGATCTTCCACTTTGAGTTTAGATGACTCCAGGCAGTATTTCACGGAGTGACGTGGAAATCTGGAATCATGCTTTTTCCGGGTAAACCGCTCCTCTTGCGTCGCAGCAACGAGTTTGCCATCGACCACCAGTGCGGCAGAACTATCATGATAATATGCTGACAGACCAAGAATCTTCAAAATGTAAATCCCCAATAATCGCAAATGACCTAATCTGGATCGGATATTCTACCAACATTCAGCACAGATACCAGACCAAATCAAAAATCCCACTTCACTCACATAAATATCAATTTCTGACTCCTGCGACAATGAAACGAACGCAGTTATTAGCGCTATGTTGAAAAAATTAAGCCCCGTTTCGAGAGCTCATTTTAAGCACATTCCGAATCGTGTCTCGGATTTTAAAACCTTCAATACCCAAATCCCGATAAAAACGGCTGCTGTTCAAACTCATATTAAAACTGCGTTTAACCCGGCTCTTCATCGACTTTAATGACGTCAACTCGACGCTGCATTTAATGCCGGCCTCCGACAATACAACCTGCCCAAAATCCGCCTTTGAGATGACCTCCGCGCCCCCTGCATTGTAAATTCCTGCCAAATTCTTCGCTAGGGCCGCCAAAATCACATCACTAAGGTGCTCACAACTGATTGGCGTAAACAGCACGTCCGAAAAAAGCGGCACGGGTCGACTCTCGGCCGCATGTTTTAATATCCACGAACAAAATTGACCCGCATCAGGCCCTACAATCGTCGTCCTTAAAATCAAAGCGTCAGGTGCGAACATAAGCGTGAGATTTTCGCCCCATAGCTTGGTCGCACCGTAAATGGTCGCGGGTCTGGGGGGAATATCCTCAGATTTAGGCCCGTCAACATCCGGGTACACAGCGTCACTGCTGATATAAACAACCTTTGTGCCAAGCCCCCCGGTTGCCATTACAACTTCCAGCAAATTTTTTGTGCCAATAACGTTCGCGGCAAGTGCTGCCGAAAAATCAGACTCACACAGTTCAAGGTTCGTACTTGCCGCGCAATGAATAAACGCATCAAAACGTCTGCCGGCAAGGGCTTCTTTCAATTCAGAAATATTCTCAATATTAACCCGCACAGGATTTATCAATTCGTGAGAATATTTAATTTCATTTTTATTCCGCAAAGCTGTGACATACCAACCCTGCGCTACAAACTTTTCAAGTAACGCCGAGCCAAGCATTCCTGATGCCCCCGACAATAGTACTGACTTTGAAGTCATTTAAAGATTCCCTAGCAAATCTCGTATCGTCGCGTTCAGCACTGTGACGACTCGCCTCACCTCATCAGTTGTAAGTGCGGGATACATCGGAATCGACAGGCAAGAATTATAAAATTCCTGAGCGTTCGCCGGAGTCCGGTGTCCCGATTGACTGTAATAAGGGAGCGACGGCACCGGAATATAGTGAACCTGAGTTCCAATGCCTGACTTCAATAGTGAAAGTAATAATTTTCCCCGGAGCGGGCGAACAGCCGGCTTCAGTAATATAGTATAGAGGTGATAGGAAGACTCACCATATTTCGTCGACAGAAGCGGCGTTACGAATTGATTGTCTTTAAACAGCGCGTCATAGAGTGCCGCATGCTGACGACGCACCTTTACGAAATGATCCAGCTTTTGCAGTTGGCTGAATCCAAGGGCCGCATTTATGTCAGGAAGACGGTAATTGTACCCGAGCTCTTGCATCTCGTAGTACCACGGAAAGGCCTCTTTGGTGATCGGGTCGAATGCGGCTGCTTTGTCGATATACGCTGCCGGATCCTTAACAATACCATGACTACGGAGCCGGCGGAGTTTGGCATAAAGCTCCGGATTATTAGTCAAAATAACCCCGCCTTCACCCGTAGTGATATGTTTCACCGCATGAAAGCTGATAGTCGTCATTTCAGAGTCATCACTGGAACCGACCAATTTTCCTGACTCATATCGCGCGCCGATGGCGTGGCTGGCGTCCTCAATAATCTTAAATCCGAATTTTCTCTTGAGTGCCCAGAGTGCTTCCATGTCACAAGACTGACCAGCAAAATGAACAGGTACAACCAGCTCGATTGGTTTCCCGGATTTTTTTGCGGCTTCAAGCTTCGACTCTAGGTCCTGCATGGACATCAGCCCGGTCTCTCGCTCAACGTCCGTGAATCCTACGGAGAGGCCATTATAAAGCATGAAATTAGATGATGCGGCGAAGGTGATTGAGGATGTGACACCCATCGACCCCGGCTTTAAGCCCAAAGCCATTCCCGCAAGATGCAGAGCCGCTGTTCCATTTGTGACAGCGACAGCATACTTTGCGCCAGAAGCCCGGCAAAGCTGTTCTTCAAATTGATCTACCGCAGCCCCTTGCGTCAGATTTGTCGACTTCAACGCCTTGACAACACAAGCTATGTCGTCTTCGTCAATGACATGTCTGCCGTAAGGTAAAAACTTCGTATCGAGAGGCTTTATATTTAATTCCATGATGATACGCTCAATCTATAGCCAATAAGTTAGATAAATCCCTTCAGTCGTTCTTACTAACCAGCTCAGGCCCTTTATGCACGTAGTTTGACAAGAGCTTTCTTAACTCGTCACGTGTCAACTTCTGCGGGTTGATCTCGGACGAATAGCGGAAGTTTTGC
>JBILMN010000027.1:0-28239 GCA_044375465.1 Oligoflexales bacterium
AAACCGGCACGATCTGAGCCCTCAATAGATACCGCAGCGTGCAGTGAAAACCACTTGTAGCGTAAGTTCAGCCAGCTCTGGATCGATATCACATCAGGATCTGGATGCTGGTACAAAGGATTGCCCAGAAGTCGACCCTTGCGGCGGTCAGCCTGGATCTGAAAAAGTGTTTTTTACCTTGATCGATCAAATTCAAAATTGCCGTGCTGCTTACACGGAGAATCTTGACCATGTTATTGATGGGGTCTAGTTTGATTAAAATACTCCACGGAATCCTAAAATCATGTTAGTGATAAGTTATCGGTTTATAGGCGGTTACAACTTTTTGGACGGTACGCTGTACGCTCAAAACGCTGCTATGAATCAAGGCCTTGGATCAACTCATGCGAGAAGCGTCTATCAAAAATTACAAAATCGGAATCAAAGGTTATGAACCATCGATTTTGAGCGAAAGCGGCAGTTATTGCGAGGTCACTCTGAGTGAACTCAATGCTATGCCACCAATCGCACTGAGTGCCATGCAGGGCAGACTGGTCATCGTTTGCGGCTTACGTGAGCTCAAACAAGATTGCTGGGACGAGCTGAAGGAGCGCTTGGAGCAAATGGAACCACTTGCGATCTTGTGGACCCTCCCACCGCAGTTTCCGCTTTGGGGCAATCTAAGCGAACTGTTTGCGAACATCCGCGACCGGAAATTATCGCCTGAAATGCACCATTTTGATGCGCCGTTCCCACTCAAAGAAATTTGGTCTCGTCCTCAGAACGTGGTCTTAGATCCGCTTGCTCCCGCGTCCATGGGTCTCGCGCAAACTCTCGCAACGTCACCATACTGGCGGATTCATGGCTGGCACATTGAACGTTGGGTGCGCCTCTATGCCCCCGTTCAAATCGAAAATTTGGCGAAATCTATAAAGCAGCATGCTCCGATGTTTGTTACGCTCGCGCATTCACAGCGCAACAAGCAATGGTTTGAGTTGAAAGACGCACTCGCTCTGCAGGCACAACAATTCGTGTCGCCTAAAACCATCGACTCCTCACCGTTTTAGCTATTAGGTCAAAAAATTTTCCGATATCGATGGCAGTAGGGCGACTCCCCACCGCGCTCGTAGTATTGCTGATGATAGGTTTCGGCTGGCCAAAACCGCGCTTTGGGGCGGATGGCGGTGGCCACCTTATGGCCTAGACCACGCAGCTGCACCACGAGGTCTGAGGCGACCGCTGCTTCTGCGTCATCGTCACAAAAAATAGCCGACAGATACTGCGGCCCAATATCGGGACCTTGGCCATTGTCTTGTGAAAAATCATGAGTCTCAAAAAACACCTTACAAAGAGATCGGTAATCGATTTTGCTCGGATCGTAGAGAATCTCCACACACTCAAGATGTCCCGTTTTCCCGCCACACACGGATTTGTAATCCGGTGACTCCATGTGACCACCGGCGTATCCCACCGTGGTTTTCAGCACTCCAGGAATCCTGGCCATAAAGTATTCCGTTCCCCAGAAACATCCGGACGCAAACAAAGCAGTTTTGTGCTCGGGGGCACGCTGTGCCTCAAACTTAAGACTGACACTATTCACGCAGTGCCGCGTATTTTTGGGCGTAAAGCCCTCACCGACAAAAACATGCCCCAAGTGACCGCCGCAGCGGGCGCAGGTGATTTCCACGCGTTCGCCGTCAGCATCAGGTGTGCGATTCACTGCGCCCTTGATGGCGTCATCAAAGCTTGGCCACCCACAATGGGAGTCAAATTTATCGGTACTTTCATAGAGTGCCGTTCCGCAGGCCTTACAGTGGTAGGTCCCAGTAGCCCGGTGATGAGTGTAAAGCCCGGAACCTGCGGGCTCGGTCCCTTTTTTTTCGATGACGTAACGCTCAAAATCGGTGAGTTTGGATTCCTTACTGTTCAAAAAATTACCCGGAAACTGACTCGACGAATTGCTCATAAAATAGACTCCATGCTTTTCCTGTGGCGCGGCAACTGGCCACAACGTAGAATTTCTCCTGAGAATAACTTTTTTTGCTGCAATGTCTGTGCCTTGTGAGTAAACCTCGAGAACTCAAAGGAGTTGATTTCTATGTCATACATCCATGGCCTCATCGAATCCAATCTCAAGTCCCTGACAGATATGCTGAAGTTGTCGCTTGAGTCAAATGCAATCGCACTCAGTGACTTGCGCCATGCCTTGGAGGCCGAGGCCGCGCCTGTGCCAGCGGGGCAGGACATTTACAATGTCACCGAAACAACCACCCAGCTACTCGCCAAATTGTCCCAATCCGCGGACCGGGACATGTCCATCATCGTCAAAAAAATCATGCGCTCCACCAAGTATGCGGCCACGACCTATTATGCTATCACCGGAGCTGATCAAAATCCCCATCACCTGCCTGTTCAACGGTTGGAGAATATGGCACAGCCCTGATGTCTGCCCCACTCATCAGCTGCCAAAAGATCACCAAAACCTTTGGGCTTGTTCCCGTATTTCAGGACATGGAAATCGCGCTTCATGAGCGCGATCGTATTGGCATCATCGGACCCAATGGCGCTGGTAAATCCACCCTATTAAAAATTCTTGCTGGACTTGAGCACGCTGATCACGGATTGGTCACAGCAAAGCGAGGCCTCAAGACGGCGTATGTGGCCCAATCTGACTCGTTTGTCCCAGGTCTCACGATCCGCGATGTATTGACCCAGGCCATCGGCCGCGTCCATCACGCCAGTGATCTTGGACGTCTTGAATCCCTCATCGGCAAAGCTCAATTTCCGGATCCAGATGCGGAGGCCTCAAAACTCTCTGGTGGCTGGAAAAAAAGACTGGCCATTTGCGCCGCCCTGATCACTGAGCCTGAGTTGCTGCTACTGGATGAACCGACCAATCATCTTGATCTGGAAGGCATCGACTGGCTAGAGGATCTGCTCAGTCAAGCTCCTTATGCCTATGCCGTGATCACCCACGATCGCTACTTCTTAGAGTCGTCTTGTACGACCATTGTGGAGATCAACCGCATGTACCCTGGCGGGAATTTTGTCGTCAAAGGCGGTTATGGTGAGTACATGCGCCGCAAGGCAGAATTTCTTGAGGGACAAACCTCCCAACTCGCCAGCATGGCCAACAAACTGCGCTATGAGACCGAGTGGCTCAATCGCGGAGCCCAGGCACGCAGCACCAAACAACAAGCCCGCATCAAATCAGCAGGCGCTCTCAAAGCCGAGCTGGAAAGCGCCCATCATCGCTCAAAACGGCAGGCCGTGTCCTTCGAGTTTTCGGCCTCACATCGCAAAACTCGCAAATTGATTGAGGTCAAAGGCATCAGCAAGAGCTTCGGTGGTCGATTGTTATTCCATGACCTGTCATTGATTCTTGGACCCGGGATGCGGCTGGGACTTCTTGGACCCAATGGTAGCGGTAAATCGACGCTACTCAAAGTTCTTCAACGTCTGCTTGCGCCCGATAGCGGGACCGTCGAACACGCCGATCAGCTTCGGATTGTTTACTATGATCAGCACCGAGAAGATCTACCCGAACAAAGAACTCTACGACGAGCCTTGGCAGAAGATAGCGATATGGTGAAAGTGCAGGAGCGTTCCGTGCATGTGGCGACATACGCCAAGCAGTTTGGATTTCGCACGGAGCAATTAGAGACACCCGTTGGTAAATTATCGGGTGGCGAACGCGCGCGACTGTTGATTGCGCGTCTCCTTCAGAGACCAGCGGACGTGCTGATCTTGGATGAACCAACCAACGATCTCGATATCGACACGCTGGAAGTCCTTGAGGACAGCCTATTATCGTTTCCCGGAGCGGTGATTCTGGTCACTCACGACCGGTATCTGATGGACCGCGTTTCAACTGGGATCCTGGGACTGGATGGCTTCGGTGATCATGATTTTTTTGCCGACTACGCGCAGTTTGCCATGGACCTTCGACGCCGCGAATTAACGCACGGCAGTAGCTCAGCTTCCGTGACATCACAAGACCGAGCGTCAAGCGATGCAAACCAGCTTATAAGGAACGAGCTTGTCTTATCAAATCAACAAACCGATCAGCAAAACAATCAACAAAACAATCAAACCAAGCGCCCATCGAACCGTAAACTCTCTTACATGGAACAACGCGAGTGGGACGCCATGGAATCAAATATTCTGACGGCCGAGGCCAACCTCGCGGCTGCGCAAGCCAAAACCCAAGACCCCACCATTGCCTCCAGCGCCATGCAGCTTCAAGACGCTTGCAAGGCGGTCGACACGGCACAGGCACAGGTAGATAAGCTATACGCGCGATGGGCAGAGCTTGAATCCAAGCTTAAAGACTGACCCAATCACTTGAGTCACAACACCCACCATCCTCACACACCTCTTCTGATCTTTCCGAAAAGGCGGGGGGAGGGAACTCCCCCCGCTCGTAAGACAGAAGATACTTCTGAACAGATACTTAAGAATCAGTGCACCGCAATCATTACAGATTCTGGAGCAGACTCAGTGCAACCTGAGGCATCTGGTTGGCCTGACCAAGGATCGAGGTACCAGCTTGCTGTAGGATGTTATTCTGAGTGAAGATCGCAGTCTCTGCAGCGAAGTCAGTATCACGGATACGGCTGCGGGCTGTGTCGAGGTTTTCAACCTGGCTACCCAAGTTCGCAATCGTTGACGTGAATCGGTTCTGAATCGCGCCGAGGTACGCGCGCTGCTCATTAACGCGGTTAATGGCCGCATCGAGAGTGGCGATCGAATTCTGCGCGTCAGACTTAGTGCTGACTTTTGTTCCGTCTTCAGCGCGACCAAGATTCAGAGAGCCTTCGCCTGTGGTGAAGGCGTTCAGCTTGCTCATGTCGATCTTGATGATGTTGATCGGATTACGGTTATCAATGGCGTCATTTTCGGTGAAGTAGTCCTTGCCGATTTGGATCTCCAGTGGGTTATCACCGGTGTTACCATTCATCAGCTCCTCACCAAAGTCTTTAGCCGCGTCACCCATCAATAGGTGCGTGCCGTTAAACTCGGTGGATAGAGCGATACGGTCGATCTCATCCTTCAACTGGACATACTCTTTATTCAGGAACTCACGCTCCTGCTTACCAATCGTATCGGATGCGGACTGTACTGCCAACTCACGCAGACGCACCAGCATATTGGTTGTCTCTTCGAGACCACCTTCCGCTGTCTGCACCATCGAGACACCGTCCTGCGCGTTGCGTTTAGCAACGTTCAAGGAGCGAATGTCGGCGCGTAAGTTTTCGGAGATTGCGAGTCCGGCGGCGTCATCGGCAGCTCTGTTGATGCGTGAACCACTGGACAACTTGTTCATGCTCCCTTGGACCGCATCGGAACTCTGTCCGAGGCGACGTTGCGCGGTAAGCGACGCGACGTTTGTACGAATTCTTAAGCCCATAATCATGACCTCCTGTCAAAGGGTTTCATCCCAAGATCACATCATGTGATCCTCAAGGGGTTTCGTCCGGTTTCTAAAAACATTTAGCCGGCACCCTGAGTTAATCTTTTAAGATTATGAAATAATTGGATAATTATTTTTTAGCGACTCGGCATTCATTGCCTACACAAGATCACTGAGGGGGATTTCAGAGGGACCTTGCGGCGGCCTTGTCAACAAATGTGCGGATCAGTTGGTGTCCCTCTGAAAGCACAGCAACGGCTTGGGCCTCATGCATTTCATGCCCGTGCAAGAAGACTTCTGTGGCTTCGGGATGGGCCTGAAATCCAAAAACCGGCTTATTTTGATGGACCAAACCATCAATGGCCACTTCACTGGAGCGCGCGATGACGCGCATGGATGACGGCAATTTTTGCACCATTTCAGCGTGCGTCACGATCAATGACCGTGCACCCGTGTGACACAAGTCATTATTTAAAATTTCAACCTGTCGCACACCTTTAAGTTTGGATTGATCGGCTCTGACAAAACCAATCTCGCCGCCAAACATGTATGCAAGCATTTGATGCCCATAACAACACCCGAGGACTGGCACTGAAAGCTCGATCACTGGCCTGAGCCATTCTTCTAATGAAATTTGCCATGACGCGCGATCATGAACGCTTGCGGCACTGCCAAGGACAATAATGCCGCGCACCTGAGAGATGTCATTCGGGAATGAGGCAAAACCATGCATGGCCGGTAGATGATAGGAGCAGGGAATCGGCGCCATGGCCGCGATGTGATTGAACGTATCGACCTCAGGCGTGTGTACGCCCGGATCAATCACCATAATATGCGGGACGTCAATCATTTGTGAGCGGGATAGCCATCTTTAAAATCACATTCGCGAATCAAATGGCGGCTCAAACTGGTGGTACGCACGAGATTCTCATCTCTGGCCAGCTTCACAGGTGGATGATTCTCGGCCGCAAACAACAAATGATCACAGTGCGGGCACTTGACTTCAACCTTAGCAGACAAGGGGGCTTCATGATCAAATGTCAGATGAAACCGACGGGAACAAACCGTATTGTCAATCAATAGCTTTTCGTAGCTCATCTGGGACTCACCTCTCCTGAAAAACATAAGTCTTAACGGTAGCATGAACGGTGATCGCCATCAAACTAAATTCAATGCTTGATCCGCCGCAACGCTCTGATTATCCTTCCGTCTTCGCTCATGAAACGGACATTTGCGCAATCTGTTGAGGCGAACTGTTCGGGCGAACTGTTCGGGCAAACTGTTCAGGTAAACTGTTGAGGGAATGATGGCAGACACGATATTTGATAAAATCCTTGCGAAACAGATCCCCGCAAACATTGTCTTTGAGGACCAGGATGTCCTCGCTTTTAAGGATATTTCTCCCCAGGCTCGGATCCATGTACTGGTGATCCCCAAGAAAAAAGCCCGTCATCTCGGCGAGCTCAGACAATGGCGCCCGGAGGACGTTGGTATTTTTTTTCAAAAGGTCGCTCAGGTTGCCGACCACCTGGGCCTCGGACAAACCGGCTATCGCACGGTGCTGAATACAGGGGACCAGGGCGGGCAATCGGTCGATTATATTCACGCTCACATTCTTGGCGGCGAGGCACTCAGTGGTCGCTTCGCCTAACACACACCAGCGCAGTCACAGGGTCATTGCCCTGGATCCCGCAAATTTCACCTCACTGGCCCGCACCCCTTGGGCGGGCACAGCGCTCGCAGCATCGATCAAAAGCGCATTTGCAACGTCACCGCTCCAAAAAATAGGCGAATCCTGGGAGATCTCCTGTGATCCCGAAGCGCCATCACGCCTCGCAGATGATCCCTCATTAACGCTTCATGAGCTGATCCAGGCAGATCCAGTGTCCTATCTTTCTGGCTCATTGGTGGCAGCAGGACGAACATCCTGCGATATCCTGGTGAAGCTTCTAAACGCAGACTCTCCCCTATCCTTGCAGATTCACCCATCCGATGATCATCCAGCCCTGAAGCAAAACGAATGCGGCAAACCCGAAAGCTGGTTTGTACTCCAAGCTGCACCCGGAGCAGGCCTTTATCTCGGGTTTCGCGACCCCATGCCACTGCCTGACCTCCAAAAACGGCTGGAGTCAGGCACGTTCCAAAGTGAACTTCTGCAATTTGTGCCCGTTACAACTGGTGATTACTTTGAAATCGAACCCCATGTGCCCCATGCCGTTGGACCTGGCGTGATTCTACTGGAACCCCAGCGCATCATTGCCGGTAAAAGTGGTAAAACATGGCGTCTTTGGGATTGGAATCGGCGTTACAATAAGTCAGGCGCATTGGACGAGCACAATGGCACGCCCCGGGAACTGCATATCAGCCAATCCATGTCTCTCTTGCATCCAGAAAACCAAAGCGGTGCTGCCTATGCGGACTCACTGCGACGCAAGGCACACACCGTGACACCGCTTCCCGGTGTTTTGGCCCATATTTTCCCGGCCAACCGGTGGTATCAGGTGATCACCTTGAACCTGCGTGCGTGGTCAAAAATTCGCCTGAAGCCTGATGCCGGCTACGCCTGTGCCACGATATTGTCGGGTCACGGCCAAGCTCAGAATACCATGCAAAGTCCAAGCCCTCTGATGGCAGGACAAAGTTATTTTTTTCCGGCGGCAAGCCTGCCGGTTGAGATTGCAAGCCGGGAGGATGCTCTATTTATGAGCTTAGTGATCCCCGCTGGCATGGGCGTCACCAACCATGGTGGACAGATCTTCGAGTGATTTCAGGTCAGAAAAACATTCATGCTGCCCCTAGCAGCACTAGCGTGGTATTCTACCTCGATCGGTTTGCAATCATTTTAGGAGACTTCACGTATGGTACCATTTCGCGTTTATGACAAGGCAGCCCGTGAGATGTGGATTGTTTTGAATTATCACAGCAAAGAGGACGCGTACTTGCTCGCCCGGGAGGACGAAAGTGACGCTGATGGCGAGATGAAGATTGTTTCGTCTCGGGATATGGTCAAGTTCAAGCTTGTAGATTTTCTGGATGAGGCTGATGACATGTGATCATGGATCCATGTTGATCAATCTATTTTGATCAATCTATTTTGATCAGTCCATTTTGATAAAAAAATCCCGCACAGAGTGCGGGATCTTTTTTGAGGCTTGCGGCATTTTCTTGCGAAACCACCGCCTGACTCCAGAGCGATGACGCTATTAGCGTACAGCGTCCTTGAGTTCTTTGCCTGGGCGGAACACAGGAACTTTGCGAGCAGGGATTTGGATCTCTTCGCCAGTCTGTGGGTTGCGGCCAACGCGTGCTTTGCGGGCGGAAACAGCAAATGTTCCGAAGCCAACAAGCTTAACGCCGTCTTTCTTTTTGATGTTTTTTGAAACGACGTCGATGAAAGCGTCAAGAGCGCGCTCTGTGTCAGCTTTCGTCATTTCAGTGACTTTGGATACTGCTTCGATAAGTTCTGCCTTGTTCATGGAATCCTCCTAGAAATTCAAAAAAAAGCGTTTCAGGTTTAACCTACAGACAAGCTTTACAAGCCTTCGACATCTTGTCAAGCGTTCTCAATAGGGTTTTCAATTTTTTTTTTATTTACATCAAAGACCAACACGACCTCACCGGCCCGGCATTTCTACAATTCCAATCACAGCGTGCCCCGTGTAAACTCAACCCGACGAAAGAAATAGGGTACAACTGTTACAGCCAGCCCATACAGCTGCCAGTGACACCTCAAAGACACGAATCATATATACTAATCACATATACTAATCACATATACTAATCGTATAGACAGAGGATATGCTTTGCTCGTGAAGTCACCCCACACTCCTTTGATACGCGGCATGATCGGCGGCATTTTGGCCTTCGGGTTATGGTTGGGCTTTACCGGATCTTCGTTAATTGCTGCGTCGTCCATCCTTGACCGCGTCGTGTTGATGATTAACAGCATCCCCTACACACAAACGCAAATCGAACGCTACATCGCCGTCAAGGAATCCCTGCGTGATCAGCCAGAAATCGCTCAGATCGTTCAGGAGTCAAATTGGTCCATAGCCCTTGACGCGTTCACTGCAGATATGATGATTCATCAGGAAGCTTCAAAATCATCGGGATTTCGCCCAAGCCGAGAAACCGTCGAAAAATTGCGGGCGCGCAGCGACCGCAGCCGCGAAGCCTCCCCTGCCCTAAAGACGGCGTTTACACGCCTCGGACTGATTCAATCAAGCATCGAAACAGAAATCTTAAGGATCGCCACCGTGGAAAATTATCGCCGTGGCAGAGTCTCCATGAATGGCAATGGCCGCAACAAAGACGCCGCGGCCCCCTGGGAAAAAGAGCTCAAAGACCGCACCATTGTGCGACTTTTCGACGACGCGCGGGTCTGGACATCACTCGCACCCAAATGATGTCAATAACGCCCATCAAGATCGTACCTATTACAGCGCAAATGCTTGCGCAAGGCTCCAACCGTTTGCTCTTTGCAAGATTGGTTGATGAGTGGGCGGCTCGAGGCGATTTTTGGAAGCTCGATAGCTGCCTCGAAACCATGGCCAAAATGGATGTTTTTCTCTCATCCGCAGCAACGCCTCATGAAGGAGGTCCTTGGATGGGATGGTATTTAGCCTCCTGCCAAGCTGGTGCCTGTGAATTACTTTACATTTACACGGCAGAGGCCGCGCGGGGCCAGAAAATCGGCACTCGATTGATGGATGATCTCGTGGCGCGTGCCACAAATACGACTGACATCGATGCCATTTTTCTTGAGGTACGGCCGTCGAACCATGCCGCCGTGAGACTTTATGAGTCTAAAGGATTTACTCATATTTCCAGCCGCAAACGTTATTACAGCAATGGAGACGACGCCCTTGTTTATCAGCGCCCCATCATCCGTCCCTGATTTTACCGATGTGATCTGGATTCAAACCAGCTTCATTGGTGACGTCATTTTGACGACCGCAGCCATGAAAGCCTTGCGTGACGCAAGACCTGGTGTCAGACAGCATTTGGTCACGACAAAGGTTGGCGCCATGGCGCTTCAGGGACACGACCTGCTGACGAGCGTTCATATATTTTCAAAGCGCGAGGGATCGCTCACCCCGATCCTCGCAACACGCAAAGCCATCCGTTCGCTATCCATGACCAAGCCCGTGATATTGCAACCGCACAAAAGCCTGCGTTCTACCTTATTGAGCGTTTGCCTTGGCTACCCGTTGATCACCTACCAAGAAACCACTGGTTCCATCCTGGCTTGGCGCACAAAACCCCGGGTTGCTGTGCTGCATGAAACAGACCGAATCGCTATTTTATTGGAAGCGCTAGGACTTCAAAGAGAGGAAATCTTTGGCCGAAGACCAAACCTGCCAAAAGCCCCATTACCATCGGTCGCAAGCGCCCTTGCGCAGATGCTCTCCACATCCTCACAGCGCCACTGGATCGCGTTGGCTCCCGGCAGCGTCTGGGCGACGAAACGCTGGCCTTCAGCCAAATTTGCATCACTGGCACAGCTGATTCTGGACCTGCCAGATACAGGGATCGTGCTGATGGGAAGTCCCGATGAGACCCCCATCGCCGATGATATCGAAGCTCAGTGCCTGCGCACGCGCCCGTCCGGAAAAGAACGAATCGTCAATCTTTGCGGCAAGACATCTTTAGCCGATCTGCATGGTATCTACCCTGCCCTGACAGCCCTCGTCTCCAATGATAGCTCTCCGATCCACTATGCGTCCGCATTCAACATCCCAACCATCGCCATCTTTGGCGCAACGGTACCAAGCATGGGATTTGGCCCCCTCGCGGATCATAGCGTCATCGCAGAAAGGCCCTTAAACTGCAGGCCCTGCGGCGATCACGGTCCTTCCGTGTGCCCCCTCGGCCATTTCAAATGCATGAATGACCTCGAGGTGTCATACGTTCTGGATAAACTGAAACAGACACTATCAGCGCTCCCAATGAATCAGCCACTCAACAAAACCCACGATCAAAACTAAGCGACTAATTGGCACGAATCGAAACCTTACGCACATCATCCTTGGCCGCTGCAGTCTTGGGCAGATTGATATTCAACACACCGTTCTTGAACGTGGCCTCCACGCGCTCGCGATCAACATCCCACCTCAGTGGCATGGAGCGATAAAACTTGCCGTAGGAGCGTTCCGTATACAGTGTTCCCTTCCCCTCTTTTTTACTTTCCAGTCGTTTCTCGCCCTGAATTGTCAGAGCATCCTTGGTCACACGAACCTCGACATCTTTCTCCTCAAGCCCGGGTAATTCCGCCGAAAGCTCTACGGCGTTATCGGTCTCATGAACCTCAAAACGCGGCGCAAAACTCACACCCGCTGGGAATGTCTCACCAGACACCGCAGGCACCCCCGCCGTAAGGCCTGCATCCCAATTGTTCCAGACCTGATCCATCAAAGACCGCATCTCGCGGAAAAAATCATCTCCACGACCCACCGGTGCCAATTTCGCCAAGTTTTTTTGTGTCCCAAACATATGAATTCCTCCATCTCTTAAAAAAAGCGCCTGACGCGCATGCTTTTTGCTCACCCTTGGCTTCGCAGCAATAACGATGCCAAAGGACGTGAATGGGGTCCAAAATTGCGAGAAACGCATTGAAAACCGGCGGCTAAGGCGCATGACCTTGCATGGCATTTTTAGCCCTACCGCCGATCCGCGCCCTAAAGTGCGGCACTTGCCATGGTCCTGTGTGATTTTGCGCACCGTCTCGCGTGCAGATTCGCGGCAACAACAGGTGTGCCCCTGGAAAATATTGAGGCCGCTCGGTCTGTCGTCACTTGACTCACTCAGTCCTCATGCTGTTAAAGTAGTGAGGCCTATTTGATGGCCGATTTTACGGGAGATCCCATGTCCAACCAGCAGCTTATCAAAGACCTTCAGGCATTGACTGATTTTGACAAGATCATCAATTTCGCCAAGTACCCGATTAAGGATCTGGATAGCCCCGCGGCACGCACCCTTCTGCAAACCTGTCGCCAGCAGATCAAAGCGACGGGCGCCTGTGAGATGGAGGAGTTTGTCACTCCTCAAGCCTTGGATTTAATGCAGCAAGAAAGCCACATCTTAGAAAAACACGCTTTCTTTAAACCGGTGGTTGGCAATGCTTATTTGGCACCCGGTGATCCCAGTCTTCCCAAAGATCATCCGCTTAACATGACCGAGACCACCCGCGTCGGTGTCATCGCATATGATCAGTATCCGGAGATCTCTCTGCTGCGCCGTATTTATGAATATGATCCACTGATGAAGTTCATCGGCGCCATCATGGAACTTCCGGAAATTCACCGCTACGGCGACCCTATGGGCGGTCTGAATCTTTCCGTCATGGTGGATCAGGATTATTTACGCTGGCATTTCGATCAAACCGACTTTGTCACATCCTTGTCCATCCAAAACGCCGATCAAGGCGGCGAATTTGAATATGTACCACTGATTCGTTCTGCATCCGAAGAGCACTATGCAGAAGTCAAAAAACTCATCGAGGGAGATCATTCCCGGGTGATCCGCATCACCAACAAACCTGGTACGCTAGTTCTGTTCAAAGGTCGCTACTCGATTCACCGAGTGACACCCATCCAAGGCCAGACATCCCGTCTGATGGGGCTGTTTGGGTTTGACTCAAAACCAAATGTTTGCAGCACGCCGCATCTTTTGGAGATGCGTTACGGACGCCAGAAACCACTGGCTAACAAACCTACTTTCTAAGGATCAAGCACCATGACACAGACAAACGCCCCGCGCCGCGATTGGGCGCAAAAATGGCTTGGCAAAAAACTTTCAGGGTTTGCCGCAGGAAAGCCTTTGCCCGCTGATGGCACGTCCTTCACTACGATCAATCCAGCCGATGGCAGCCCTCTGGCCACCCTCAATGAGTCTTCTGTGGCGCAGGTCGATGCGGCGGTTCAATCCGCATCACGGGCATTCAAAGATCAAGCTTGGCGCGGATTGACCAGAGCTCAGCGCATCGAAAAAATCAGAGCCATAGCGGCCCTCATTCGCGAGCATCGCGCTGAGCTGGCCACCTTGGAAACCTTGTCCAATGGTAAGACTTATGCTGAGGCGTTTGATGATGACCTACCAGAAAGTGCTGATGTCTTCGACTACTACGCTGGTTGGGTCGATAAACTTTACGGTGAGACCAGTCCGGTGGCCCAAGGCTATCTGAATTTCACCAAACGCGAACCCGTGGGCGTCTGTGCCTTGGTCGTACCATGGAATTTTCCGTTACTCTTGGCCTGCTGGAAGATCGCACCGGCCTTGTCCATGGGTAATACGGTGGTTGTGAAGCCCGCGCCTCAGACAAGTCTGACGATGATTCGCCTGGCAGAGCTCATCTACGAACGAGGGATTCTCCCGCCAGGTGTTTTCAATGTGGTGGTTGGCGGCGTTGCACCGGGCGAGGCACTGACAAGGCATGCTGGTGTCCAAAAGATCTCATTTACCGGTGGCACCTCTACAGGTCGGCACGTTCTGAAAGCATCAGCCGAATCCAACTTGAAACCTGTGACCTTAGAACTTGGCGGAAAATCTCCCAATATCATTTTTGCTGATGCCGGTGATCTTGAGTCCGTGGCCGAACGATCTTTTGTCGCCATGTTTTGCCACAAAGGCGAAAAATGCTCCGAACCCACGCGCCTGATCATTCACGAAAGCATCCACGATGAGTTTATGGCCAAACTCATCAAACGCGCCGAGGCCACCCGGTGTGGCGATCCATTTGCTGCCACGACAAATCAAGGCCCCCAATGCTTTGAGGCGCACATGCAGAAAATCCTCGGGTACATTGATATTGGCAAAAAAGAAGGTGGCCGTATCATCGCCGGAGGACAGCGAGATACCGACGGCAGTAATGCCAAAGGTTTTTTTGTTCGACCCACAATCATCACTGATGTGACATCGACCATGACCATATTCCAGGAAGAGATTTTTGGCCCTGTCCTCGCAGTGTCCAAATTCAAAACCGAAGATGAAGCCATACGCTTGGCCAATGATTCCAAGTATGGGCTGGCCGCAGGACTCTATTCAAAAGACATTGATCGCGCCCTCCGGGTCGCAGGCCAACTCGAGGCCGGACAGGTCTTCATCAATCGCTATGGCTGCTACGATTTCGCAGCGCCGTTTGGCGGATTCAAGGAGAGCGGCTGGGGCAAAGAAATGGCCATCCACTCATTAGACAGCTATACGAGAGTCAAAAGCGTGTGGATCAAATTTGACGAGGTGTAATGCCGTGACCTCAGGCAAATTGCAAAAAGTCATTGATGTCGTCACCTACCGTGGTGTCGGCGGATATTATTTTGAAGATCTCGATCACATCAGAGCTCACCAGACACCAGTTGCCGAGCGTTACCACACGCGCACCACCCATGAAAGATATCCTTTTGTCAGAACTCCGGCTCCAGTCATCGGCGTCGGGCTTAAACTCGAAGATGGCCAGACATTTTTTGGCGATGCCGTCGCAGTGTCCTTCAGCGGCAAATCCGGACGCGCTGCCACCAGCTCTGAAAATGACTTGGAACTCTGGTTTCAGCGAGATTTTGCCGCATGGATCAAAGGTCAAACTATGACCTCGTGGCTGGACCTCGAAACCAACTTTCTACAGATATTTCACGACGCGCCAGCCTTCATCCGCTATGCCGTCAGTCAGGCGCTCGTGAGCTGCGTCAGCTCTATTCAAAGAACTTTGCCTGCATTTGTCATGGCCAAAGACCTCGGGCTCACCCCGGCAAAGTCTCCGATTGCAACCCACGGATCAGCGGGCGCTGATTTTGGCGCAACCGTTGACCGTATGCTGGCGCGTAAAGTGCCCTATCTGCCGCAAGGGCAATTCGAAAATCTGGACACTCAAATTGGCCCAGAAGGAAAGCACCTCATCACTTGGACAAGGGAGTTTGTGCAAAGATCCGGGCGCTTTGGCTACCAGCCGACACTGACTCTGGATTTTCACGGCGCTCTTGACACCTTGTTTGCAGGTGACGACCGCAAAATCGGTGAATTTTTGGCCAACTTGGCGAAGGCCGCTTACCCGCTTCAGCTGCATATCGAAAGCCCAGTTGTGGGCGCTGATCTTGCCGATCACGCCACAAGACTCGCGCGTTTGCGCCAGGAGATTCGCAAACTCAATGCACATGTCTGCATCGTTGCCGATGAATGGGCCAACGAGACCAAAGACATTCAATACCTCATCGCAAAAAACGCTGTTGACGGTATTCACATCAAATGTCCGGATACTGGAGCCTTGTCTGAGTGCGCCGCCGCGGTCGCTACCTGCAAATCTCATGGCATCTTCGTCATTCTTGGCGGCAGTTGCACGGAAACCGACATCGGAGCTCAACTTTCGACGCACCTGGCGGTCGCCACCACACCGGACGCCGTACTGATCAAACCCGGTATGGGTTTTGATGAGTCGTATGCTCTGATCACCAACGAAATGGCGAGAATTTTTGCGGTAGCTCGCCATCAGTTTTAGCCTGGCCGATCAGATTGCTATTCTCATTCGATCGATCAAACTATAGTGGACCCCGGAAACTTGGGTTGCTTCACGATAAACCGGCGTTATATGACTTAGGTTTGAAGGGTTTCCAAGTTGCTTAGCGACTGCTTCCATAGCACTCACGAACAGATAATCCTTTAATTTTTCTTTACGATAGAAATCCTCGCGCTGAGACGCAAATATGAGAGACTGTACGGCCCGGTAGTCGCGATCTTCGATATGCGCCATCACCACAGCAGGTAATCCACCGACGCGCATATACGTATCAAACAGCGTCAGGAGTTGCTCATGAATCGTTGACGAACTTGGAGTTGTTCGTTTTAGATATGGATCAAACGTAGATTCTCAATCCCGTGCGCGCAAATACTCTCTGAATGAAAATGGGCGAACGATTAAACTTTCGAATCGACCGACTGGTACTCTGGTATCGTTATCGAATAGCTTAGTCATGGATGAACCAGTAAGGATACACTTTGTATGCTGCCAATTTTCTTTCATGAATCGGACATAGCTTCCGATTTTTTTACTCTCCTGCGCTTCGTCAATAAATAGAACAGCATCTTCACCAGGGGCAAAACCCTTGGAAAGTCTAAGTAGTGCTGTGAATTCCGCAAAATTTTGAGTCTGATCTATTTGCAGTTTTAGATCCGGACTTTCTTCCAAATTTATGAAAGTTATTTTGCGATTCGGGGGTAGCTGAGAAAGGGCTTGTTTACAAATAACGGTCTTGCCAACCTGTCGTGCGCCTTGGACTAACAGCACGTTGGGGTGTGGTTCCCTGTGGTTTGAGGAGGAATTTCTCATAGCCGCTGAGCCAAAACACCAGGCATGAGCGGTGTAGAGAGGAAAATCAGGGTATTAATGAAAAATCACTGTCCGTCGCAGACCGGAGATTTTACACTCTGATGAAGTCAGAGGGATTATAGATCATAAGGGCTCCAGAGACTTCCATAAAAACAATCGTGGGTACTTTTTAAGCGGACTTGAGGTCCGTATGCGAAAAATCTTGACCCACGAACAATAGCGGTTGATTTGCTAGCTTTGCAACTGCATAGGTCAAGCAATCCCCGAAATTCAAGGCAGCTTTATGCCGACCTCTGCCGAACCTTTCGTATGCTTCGACAGCTACGCTATAATGATCCGGTCCGAAAGAGATAATAAAAACACCATTTTCTTGCAAAAATCTGGACAACAATGTTGAGCTTCCTTGGCCAATCTTCGCAGCAAGAACAATTCCTGTTTCTGCCAGCGTTGGGCTACCAATGGCGATCACCTTCGCTTCTAGAATTTTTTCTAAGACATCTTTGTGATCTTCGTCTTTGAGAAAAATGGAAACGATTGCTGAGGTATCGAGAATCATACGCCTTCATCTCCATAGCCTGCGATGGTATCCATTTCTTTACGGGAGATTTTTTTGCCCAAAATTTTCTTCGGAATTTTTGCCCAGACTTCTTTTTCAAGAAACTTTTGCATCCGAGCTCTGCGGTCTATTTTTACAACGCGAAAACTCATACTCACCTTCAGCTCGAGCAAGGCACGCCGAATGACTTCGGTCTTGGTTTCGCCGGTTGCTTCGGACAATTCTGTAGCAAGTTTATCTACTTCGTTATTTTTAATGTTTAACGCCACAAACACCCCCCCAACGCTCACTATAGGTGTAAGGGTAGTATTTGTCAATTATGGTGTAACTGGAATTACCCCAGTAGGTTTTTTAAATAGGGCGACCGTGGCGGGGGTACATCAAACTCGTCTCGGGCGTCTGACGCTCGTAAATCGCCATGCAAGATTCTCCAGCCATGACGCGACGGTATCCACATCAAGGCGAGTATAAACTTAGCGAGATACGCGAGTTTCGTACGGCAACATCGGCCCACCATGCATGTGGGGTGTAGAGAGGAAAATCAGGGTGTTATTGAAAAATCACTGTCCGTCGCAGACCGGAGATTTTACACCTGACGCAGTCAGAGGGATTAGAGATCAGTCGCAGGTTCGAAGACTGTCTGCTGATTCGTGGAATATCAAGGTTGGTAGCAGAGGTGAGTCCGCCACCATAGACGTCCCATAGACGTCCCATAGACGTCCGCTCTGAGCACCGATGAAATGGCGAGAATTTTTGCGGTAGCTCGCCATCATTTTTTATCTGAAGTAATGCCAATGACTGGCCAAAACTTTAAGTAGTCTGTGATTTTCTGAGTCAGAAAGCGGTCTCGGGTATACGGCATATATAGCCCCCTGTTTAAGCACACAGAGGTAATAAAGCCATATTAAAACGTACTTTTTAAGTCGTTTTACCATATCATTATTTTATAGAGCATCTCTTTTAGAGGGCATTGCGCGATGATCCAGCCCCTTGGGGGTCCCCTCATTGATCAATACGGCTCGATCGCGCGTAAATGCGTCCGTCACGGCTTGGTCTACATCATGAAAAAAATCGACATCGTTTGAGAACCGCAGATTTGCTGCGCACGACCCAAAACATGTTGCTCCCGCTTCTCCTGATCTCATCGATAGTCGCGCAAAACATTTTGAATCACGATCTCAATGCGTATTGAAATGGGCGTCTTGGGCATACACAACCTCGTGCATATACATTGCGTTTATACACGAGGAAAAAAGCTAGAGTCGGCTAAAGGCAGACCGGTAAAGAACAAATTCTAATTCTGTTTTGGGCCACAGTTCGGCGACGGCAGCAAATATATTTGACAGCCTTGTGTTAAGAAGCATTGCCAGAGATTGAGCGCCGCACAAGCACCAGGGGGCGGTGGATTACCGCCTGTGGTGGGCCCAGGCATTCCCGTCGTTTGACCGGGCATGCCCGTTGAGGGATCTGGAAGGCCCGTATTTGGCCCGGGCATTCCCGTTGTTTGCCCCGGCATTCCTGTTGTTGATGTGGTGGAACCTCCACCTGAGCTCACACAACTGACGCCATTCCAGGCGCATCCAGCCACCATAGCGCAGTTTGATTGGGTGTAATTGGCGCACGAATTGGTCGTTGGGGTCTGGTTTGCAAAAGCCTGACAACTGCTGCCAGAAGAGCTCCATTGGCATGACACGGCTGGACAACTGTTGATGGTTGAAAACTTTCCACAATATGCTGAGGTGCCGGAGCACTGAGTCCCGGTCCATTGGCAATCGGCAGCATCCAAACAAGCCGACTGTTGTAATTCACCGCATCGCGGATCCGCAGCTCCCTGGGACCCTCCGCCTCCCGCTTTTTTGGCGGGTTGGCAGCTTGCGCCGTGAATCAAAGCCACGAGAAGTATGAATTTACGCATCATGATGGGCCCCCTTTTTTTGACTGAATTGGGTCAGCTATTCTTCGCCGCCTTTGCCACCGAAGAAATCATTGCCTTTGTTATCGACAATGACGAATGCCGGGAAGTCCTTGACCTCGATTTTCCAGATCGCCTCCATGCCCAACTCTTTAAATTCTAACTGTTCTACCTTGGTGATGCAATCCCGGCCAAGACGGGCAGCAGGACCGCCAATACTTCCAAGGTAAAATCCACCATATTGTTTGCAAGCTGCGGTGACCTCCTTGGTTCGATTACCTTTACCGAGCATCACCATAGACCCTCCTGCGGCCTGAAATCTGGCAACATAGGGGTCCATACGTTGCGATGTGGTCGGACCAAAACTTCCGCTGGCATGACCTTCCGGAGTTTTGGCCGGCCCCGCATAGTAGACCGGGTATTGCTTGAAGTAGTCCGGAAGCCTGCCATCGCGCTCCAGGATCTCCAAAAGCTTCGCATGGGCAATGTCACGAGCCACAATCAATGGTCCATTGAGCATGACGCGGGTGGCCACTGGCAAACGATCGAGGATCTTTAGCAGCTCATGCATCGGACGATTCAGATCCACAGCAACGGCATCGACTTTACCGTCACCTTTACCGTCACCTTTACCATCACCTTTACCAGCAGGTGCACCTGGCAAAAATTGCGCCGGATTTGTTTCGAGTGACTCCAGGAACACGCCATCCTTGGTGATCTTAGCCTTGATCTGGCGATCGGCACTGCAACTGACACCAATGCCAATGGGGCACGACGCACCGTGCCGGGGCAGCCTGATCACCTTCACATCATGGGCGAAATACTTACCACCAAACTGCGCACCTATCTTGGTCTCGCGCGCCCAGCGTTCCACGAGGCCTTCCATTTCCGGATCGCGAAATGCGCGTCCACCTGTATTACCAGAGGTCGGTAGACCATCATAGTATCCACAAGATGCGAGCTTCACAGTCTTCAGATTCATCTCTGCTGATGTCCCGCCGATGACTAGTGCCAAGTGATAGGGAGGACAGGCCGCGGTCCCAAGTCCAGAAAGAGCCTCCTTGACAAAAACTTCCATGGAACTGGGATTGAGCACGGATTTTGTTTTCTGGTAGATGTAACTCTTGTTGGCACTGCCACCACCCTTGGCTATGAATAAAAACTCATAGGAAGAACCTGGTTTCGCATAGAGATCAATCTGCGCCGGAAGATTGGTTCCCGTATTCTTTTCCTCAAACATGGTGAGGGGAGCTAACTGGGAGTACCTGAGATTTCGTTTCAAATAAGCATCGTAGACACCTTGGCTGATAGGAATTTCGTCATTGACGCCGGTGTAGACGTCTTCGCCTTTTTTTCCCATAACGATCGCCGTACCGGTATCCTGACAACTAGGATAGACGCGTTCGGCAGCAATCACAGCGTTCTTGAGTAGCTCGATTGCAACAAATCGATCATTGTCAGATGCCTCAGGATCTTGGAGGATTTTCGCTAATTTTTCCAGGTGAGCCGTGCGTAGAAGGTGGGACACATCATCAAATGCCGTTGCTGTTAATTTGCTGATGACCTCGGGGCTAATGGTCAAGATTTCACGACCACCCAGTTTTTCGACATGCACTCCATCCTTTGTCAAAAAACGGTAATCCGTCTTATCCTCGGTTTTCTCAAAGATTGGTTGATAGGAAAACGCCATGGATCCACCTTTCTGCGAAACATTGCAAAAACCATTAAACCAGCACGAGCGAGCTCAAAACGCTTTAAAAACCACCAACCCCACAATCACCAGCATCAAGATCGTGGGCACCTCATTGGCAATCCGTAAAAACCGGCTTGTTGGCAAAGTCTCAGGATGATCCGAAGCCAGTCGCACAATCCGACCCGCATAAATTGTGGAGACCATGAGACCGATCACAAACATCAGCTTCGCCCAAAGCCACCCTCCACCGAGAAGTGAGCTATTGATGAAGATCATCAACCCACCGGCGATCGCCGCAATGACCATGGCAGGAACCGTGATATAGCGATAAAGACGGTACTCCATAAGTTTCAATAACTCATGAATTTCAGGTGACGACACCCCGCGCTCACGATGATAAATCAGCAACCGGTAAAGATAGAGGATACCAGCCATCCAGCTGATCACCGCGACAATGTGCAGCCACTTCATCCAAAGATACAAAAAAGCCCCCTATTTTTGCGGTCAGATCTCTTTCACATCACAACCGGGTCCTTAACCCACCACAAAATTGACGATCTTCCCAGGAACGTAAATCTCCTTACGGATGACTTTCCCCTCAAGATTACGCTGCACGGCTTCCAATCCTTTGGCAGCGGTCACAATGTCACTTTGCGAAGAGGATTTCCCGACTTCAATGGTGCCACGAAGCTTGCCATTCACTTGTACGGAGATTACCACGGTATGGTCCACCACCATGGCAGGGTCAAAGCTCGGCCATGCCTCGTACGCAAGGCTGGCCTTGTGTCCCAGTCGCGACCAGATTTCCTCGGCGATATGAGGCGCAAACGGGCTTAGCATCAGCATGAGCGCACCTGCCGTCTGCGGATGCACATGGGTCTCCTTGTACAGCAGGTTCACAAACTCCATCATGGCTGAAATGGCCGTGTTATAGCTCATGGACTCGATGTCTTCGGTGACTTTTTTGATGGTCTTGTGCAGTGCCTTGGTAGCCTCGCCCGATTGCGACGCATCTTTGCACTTTAGACCACCGTTATCGTCAATCAGCAGACGCCAGACTCGGGACAAAAAGCGGTGACAGCCAACAATACCAGCTGTCTGCCATGGTTTTGTCTGCGTCAATGGCCCCATAAACATCTCGTAGAGCCTCAGGGAATCTGCTCCGTATTCTTTGACGACCGAATCGGGATTGATGACATTCCCGCGCGACTTGGACATCTTTTCGCCGTTTTCACCAAGAATCATTCCCTGGTTCACCAGTTTTTGAAATGGCTCTTTGGTAGACACAACACCGCAGTCATACAGCACTTTGTGCCAAAATCGCGCATACAACAAATGCAGTACGGCATGCTCGGCGCCACCAACATACAGATCCACCGGCATCCAATAGTCCTGTTTTTCTTTGCTAAAAGGTTCCTGGTCATTGCGAGGATCTACGAAACGCAAGTAATACCAGCAAGACCCAGCCCACTGGGGCATGGTGTTGGTTTCTCGCTGCATCGACCGACCAGGACGCTCCACTGTCATCCATTCTTTGGCTTTGACCAGTGGCGACTCAGGCGTGCCGCTTGGTTTGAAATCATCCAGCTCCGGCAACCGGACCGGCAACTCAGAGATGTCCACGGCCCGAACATTACCGTCTTGATCGTGGAGAATGGGAAACGGCTCGCCCCAATAACGCTGGCGGCTAAAAAGCCAATCACGGAGTTTGTAAGTGATTTTCTGACGTCCGAGTTTTTTATCCTCAAGCCAGGCGATCATCGCCGCGATGGCATCAACTTTGGATTTTCCATTGAGAAATCCGGAATTCACTAACGCGCCATCTCCCGTGTGGGCCTTGACCGTGATATCGTCCTCATCACCTCCCGTGAGGACACGCTTGACCGGGATCTTAAACTTCGTCGCAAATTCATGATCACGCTCATCATGCCCAGGAACTGCCATAATGGCCCCAAGTCCGTAGCTCATCAGGACATAATCGGCGACCCAAATCTGAACCCTCTCACCACTGACGGGATTGATGGCAAACGCACCGGTGAAGACACCCGTCTTCTCTTTGGCCTGAGCGGAGCGATCGAGATCACTGCGATTTCTGGCAATCTGCACGTAGTCCATCACAGCGGCTTTTTGGGCTGAGGTGGTAATCTCACTGACTAGGGGATGTTCCGGCGCAAGCACACAAAACGTGACGCCAAACAACGTATCAGGCCGCGTCGTAAACACCTCGAAGTTTTTCTGTGGGTGTCCATCGATGGCAAAACGCACCTCAGCACCTTCAGATTTGCCGATCCAATGACGCTGCATCTCCTTGATCGACTCCGGCCAGTCCACAAGGGCCAGATCGTCGATCAAGCGGTCTGCGTAGGCCGTGATCTTCAACACCCATTGCCTTAAGGGCCGTCGTTCGACCGGATGCCCACCACGTTCTGATTTGCCGTCAATCACCTCTTCGTTTGCCAACACAGTTCCAAGTGCCGGGCACCAATTCACCGGCTCAAAACTCTGGTAGGCGAGACCACGCTCAAACAGCTTCAAGAAAATCCATTGGGTCCATTTGTAGTAACCAGGATCTGTGGTGTCGACCTCACCATCCCAATCGTAACTAAACCCGAGCATCTGAAGCTGCTCGCGAAAACGCCGGATGTTTTTTGCGGTTGTTACCGCTGGGTGAGTTCCCGTCTGAATGGCATACTGCTCAGCCGGAAGCCCAAAAGCATCCCAGCCCATGGGGTGTAACACATTAAATCCTCGCATCCGCTTGTAGCGACTGGTGATATCCGTGGCGGTATAGCCTTCCGGATGACCAACGTGAAGACCATCACCCGATGGGTATGGAAACATGTCCAACGCATAGTACTTGGGCTTATTTTTATCAGGTGCCGGCGTCTTGAAAGTCTTGTGATCAATCCAAAATTTTTGCCACTTGCGTTCAATATCGCTGAACCGATACTCGGTTGCGCTCTCGCTACTTTGACTCATCACCAAAACCCCTTATTGATTCCCTTAGGCCTGAACAATACGCACGCTCGGCGCACGCAAAAATTTGATACGATCACCCCACTGAATTTTGGTTACCGCGTGATTTCCATCCGCGGCAATAATCGCCTGCTCGCAGCGATTTTCAATGGTCATGGTTTTGTCGTCAGGATTAAAAAATCCGTTGACCAAATAAAAATTCCGCCCCGGCGCTCGATACAGCTCCCGGACCACATACTGAAAACTTTGATCATGTCGCGGCATCATCACGCCGCCCGCGGCATAAATACCGGCAGTGCTGCCAAGAGCCGTACTGACCCACAAACCCGAACTCTTGTGTTCCTCCACACGGTCGCCGAGACTGATACGGTAGCGCGTGGTGGCAGCCGGATTGGCGTTCGAATACAAAAAATCATTGAGCGCAGGCGGCGTCTCATGCTTGGGCGACCCGTCTGCCGGAATGATCTCAGCCCGAAGGCGACTGGCCTCACAGACTTTAAACGCCCCTCCGCGGCCAATGGTCTCCGCAATCGCATCAACACGGTCGACGCCACCGGCGCAAAGATAACCCACACTGGTTCCTGATGAACGCACGCCAATCATGGTGAGTGCCTGCGAGTGAACCCTGTGACTGGCTGAAAGCAAGGTACCATCTCCACCCAGAGTTAGCATGAACTCCGTGTCATCATCCGTCGACCAGTCTTGCTGATCCACGTTGACCTCACGAAACTCAATCCCCCGTGACGCAAGAGCCTCACGGGTTTTGGCAACCGATGCTAGATGTTCGTCATGCGCCAACTTGATACGGCTATAGTCCCACTCGGGCAAGGCGCCTTTCTGGAACTGGCTTTGATACCAACTACCGTGCCAATCCCATACGGACGTTTTGGTGACGAGCAGAACTCTGGCCATGATCTTCTCAGCCTCCGGCATCCTCGTCAGCACCTTGCGACCTGGAACGACCAAGACTCAAATACTCCGGATTTTCCCAAATCTTACCCTTGTCTTCGAGCTCTTTGCGTAGCGAGTGCTCGTAGGAGGACATCAACGCATAACCTGCGCTGGATGCAGCGGTCTTCGCGAGTTCCTTTTGTTTTTTTGCGTCAATTTTCGACTCATCAGCCTCAACGCGAGATTTCAACTTTAGAATCACCTTACTGCCGTTCACATCAAAAACCCGGTCAGCAACATCACCCGCTTTGACAAGCCGGTTTGCGGCATCCACAAGCGCCACGTCGCCGCCGACCTTAGGGAGGCTTTGGTTCCCTGCAGCCACAGCACCCGTGGTTTCCCATTTTGCACCAATGTCTTTGATCAAAGCATCACCTGTTTTGCCAGCTTTCAATTCCGCAAGAATCGCGTCGGCCTTCTGCTGCAGAATGGCCGGTGCACGTTCTTGTTGAAGAAGCTTGTGAGCGATTTCATTTTGTGCCTGCTCAAGCGTTGTCGTCTTCGCAAGCTGCTTCTCCTCAACTTTGATCACATGGAACCCAAACGGAGATTCGACCACACCACTCACTTGCCCGGGCGCCATCGCAAACGCTGCGTCGGAAAACTCCTTGACCATATCCTCACGTACAAAAAACCCGAGATCACCACCGCGATTTTTGCCGGATGTCTCGTCCGTCATCGTGGTGGCAAGCTTGGCAAAGTCTGCTCCTGCAGCCTTTGCCTGTTTGGCGATATCTTCGGCGCGTTTTTTGGCATCAGACTTTGTGCGTAACGCGCCAGAACCAGATGCGTTACGAGCCCCGCTAAAGCTCACGAGGATATGCCGCGCTTTGACGCGTTCTTTAGAATTATAGTCAGAGGCATGACTATCGTAATAAGCTTTGACCTTGGCTTTACCGGCATCATCCAGGAACTTCACCACATCGGCATCTGCAATCTGCACCTTGGCCATAGAAGGCTCGATTTTGAGATAATCCACATCGATTTTTGTCTCACCAAGCTTGTATTCTAACGCTGCAGCGCGTTTGGAGACATAGGCTGCATTGCTGACAAACTGCCGAAACTGCTGAACGGTGATGCTCCGGCGAATCTCATTGGTAAATGACGCTTCCGTGTAGCCTTGGGAGCGCAGGTAGTTGTTAAAAGCCTCGCTATTGAACTTACCGCCCTCATCTTGAAACGCCTTGGCGTCTTTGAGCATGGTGACCACATCGTCCTCGCGCGCCTCAAGGCCTGCCCTCACGGCCGCCTGATACAAAACTCGCTCATCCACCAACTGCCGCATCACGTAGCGTGGAATCTCTGCTTTGAGGGACGCAAAGCCTTCCTGGTACTGCGACTGCATGCGTTCACTCATATTGCGGTATGCCCGTTGAAACTCCATGGCGGTGATTTTGTCGCCAGCAACTTTAGCGGCGTTTCCAGATAGCATCGCGTCATTGCCGCGGGGAGAGCAAATACCAAAAAATGTCATGGCAATGACCGACAGACCAAGGAGGAAATATGCTCCCGAATTTTTGAAGAGCTTGTCTCGATCGACTTCCGATAGCACTTTGTCTTTCCAACGCAACATGACGCTTGGTCTCCCTGACTGATTGAACTCAATGAAATGATCTCATTAAAAAAAATCTCAACAAAAAAACTCAATAACACTGTTCAAAAAAAGCTGTTCATTAAAGCTGTTCCGAGCCCAAAACCCTCTCTTCACGAGTGCCTTCGCTAACAGCCTTGATCTCCAGCCACCTTAGAAAAAATGCCTGACTTTGCGGGGTCTTGTCCAACTATTTATCAAAGCCCTGAGCAAAGCTTTGATCAGGGGACGCGTTTTGATTAAATTATGGACATTACCGGATCCAAGTATTGGAGCCGATCAGCGCACGAATCACACAGGCCAGCCATCCAGACCAGCCATCCAGTCCTTGGCCTGACCGGTACAGGATTTAGGAAAACCTGTTGCGTCATGGGCTGCGTTGATGTTTAATTTCTCTAAGCTTCATATCTCGAGCGCTTTGTGCGACCTCAAAGATGTGCATTATTGTCATTATTCCGATTGGTTACGGAGGCCCTACATGATTTTTGACTGGTTGGCGGGACTTTTTTCAAACGATCTCGCAATTGACCTTGGAACCGCGAACACCTTGGTTTACGTCAAAGGTATCGGTATCGTCACCAATGAGCCTTCCGTGGTCGCCGTGCAACGAGACGCCCGTGGCGGCAAAAAGATCCTGGCTGTCGGCAAAGAGGCCAAAGAAATGCTGGGCCGGACCCCGGGTTCCATTGTGGCCATTCGTCCCATGAAAGACGGCGTGATCGCCGATTTTGAGATTACTGAGGCCATGCTGCGTTACTTTATTGAACGCGCCCATAATCGCCGAACGATGGTCAAACCACGCATCATCATTTGCGTCCCCTACGGCATCACCGAAGTCGAAAAACGTGCTGTGCGCGAATCAGCGGAGTCCGCTGGCGCTCGTGAAGTGTACTTGATTGAGGAACCAATGGCCGCCGCCATTGGCGCTGGGCTTCCGATCACAGAACCAAGCGGCAGTATGATCGTCGATATCGGCGGCGGAACCACTGAAGTTGCGGTGATCTCGCTGGCGGGTATCGTTTATTCAAAATCCGTGCGGGTTGGTGGCGATAAGATGGACGAAGCCATTGTCAACTACCTCAAGCGCAAGTATCAGCTCCTGATCGGCGAACGCACTGCTGAGCAAATCAAGATCACCATCGGCACCGCGTATCCAGACGAGAATGTGCAGACCATGGCCGTCAAAGGACGAGACCTCGTTGCCGGCATTCCAAAGACCATTGAAGTCAATAGCGAAGAAGTCCGTGAGGCGATCATGGAGCCTGTCAACACCATCGTCGAGGCGGTTCGTGTGGCCCTTGAGAAAACACCTCCTGAATTGGCCGCAGATATCGTCGACAAAGGAATCATGCTAGCCGGCGGCGGCGCACTGATTCGCAATCTCGATATTCTGTTGCGCGAAGAAACTGGTCTGCCCATCATGATCGCAGATGATCCTCTATGTGCTGTGGTGCTCGGTTCCGGCAAGGCTCTGGATCAGATTGACATCCTTAGTCAGGTCACGGTCCAGTAACACGGATGCAGTCACAAGACTGACCACCAGACGGAAACACTGAGGTCGAGGCTGATCACCGTTAGCTTCGACCTTTGTTCATCCCCGGCCAAGGAAGGGATACACTATGACAGGACAAAAACGTTTTCGCTTTTGGATGCTCATCGCGGGGATTTTTGTCGCGCCATTGATGTTCTTCTCATCCCAATTCTCTCCGTGGGGCCCTGGCAACGGATCCCGTGCCGCAACCCTCCTGCAAGATATTTCATATCCATTTGCCTGGGTGTGGCACAGTCTTTACACAGGAATTGACACGTCCTGGAACCGCTACGTTGATCTATCTGGCAAATCGAAAGAAAACGAAC